>JBBQXR010000226.1:0-5898 GCA_038209455.1 Acidimicrobiia bacterium | reverse complement strand
TCGAACAGATGGGGATCGACTCGCTCCAGGATCTGCCGCCGCTGGCCCAGTTCGTCCCCGAGCCGTCGGTGGTCGAGGCGCTCGAGCGCGGGTTGCACCTGCGCGTCGAAGACGCCGCCACCGACCTGGCCGAAGATGCCGGCGCGCCCGAAGCGCCCGCACCCGAGGCCGTCGACGAACCGCGCGTCACCGAGGAGTGACCACCGAGCACGTCCCCACCCAACATGAGGGTGTCCGGTTGCAGAAGGTGCTCGCCCAGGCCGGCATCGGCTCGCGGCGCGTCTGCGAGGAGTTCATCGCCGCCGGGCGAGTGACCGTCAACGGTGAGATCGCGATCCTCGGTCGTCGGGTGGATGCCGAGGCCGACACCATTGATGTCGACGGCGTGCGCGTGCCCACCAAGGCCGGGCTCGTCTACTACCTGCTGAACAAGCCCGAGCGGGTGGTCTCGACGGCGAGCGATCCGCAGGGTCGCCCCACGGTGGTCGAGTTGGTCCCCGAGGAACCTCGCGTCTATCCGGTGGGTCGACTCGACTGGGAGACCGAGGGGCTGCTGCTCCTCACCAACGACGGCACCCTGACGCTTCGGCTCACCCACCCGCGGTACGGGGCGGAGAAGGAGTACCTCGCCGAGGTCGACGGCGTGCCCACTCGCGCCGCGCTCAGAACGCTGCGCGAAGGCGTTGCGCTCGAAGACGGTCGCACCGCGCCGGCCGCGGTGCAGCTGACCCAGGAGCGGGGCGACACCTCCGCGCTGACCATCGTGATCCATGAAGGCCGAAACCGGCAGGTGCGACGCATGTGCGATGCCGTCGGGCATCCGGTCCGGCGCCTGGTCCGCACCCGGATCGGTCAGCTGGCCGACCGCAACCTCAAACCGGGGGAGTGGCGTCTGCTGACCCCCGCCGAAGTCCGGGCGCTCTACGCCGCCACCGGGCTCGAGCCCGATCCGGAGCCGGGCGACGTTGGCCAAGCCGCGGGCGAGGCTCAGACTCTCGACGCACCGGGCAACGAAGCCGGGACCGCCGAAGGCACCGGGTAGCCTCGACCGCCGTGAAACTCCGAGGCCTCCGCGGCGCCACCACCAGCGACGTCGACACGGTCGACGAGATCGACGGGAAGACCAAAGCGCTGGTCGCAGCGATGCTCGAACGCAACGATGTCGACCACGAGGACCTCGTCAGCATCATCTTCACCGCCACCGACGACCTGCACGCGCAGTTCCCGGCGACCGCCGCCCGATCGCTCGGTCTGGGTGACGTGCCGCTCATCTGTGCCCGTGAACTCGACATCGTCGGGAGCAAGCCGCGCACGATCCGGGTCCTGATGCACCTCTACACCGAGCACACCCGGTCGGAGTTGCATCACGTGTACCTCGAGGGCGCGACGACCCTGCGCGACGACCTCCCGGAGTGACCGTGACCGTCGCAGTGCTCGGCACCGGGCTGATCGGTGGCTCCATCGGCCTGGCCCTCACCAAGGCCGGCGTTGACGTGCGCGGATTCGACGCGGACCCCGAGGTGGTGGCCCGGGCGCACGCGATCGGCGCGGTGGCGACCGTGGGCTCCTCGCCGGCGGATGCCGTGGCCGGGGCCGACGTCGTGATCGTGGCGGTACCGGTCGGCAAGGTGGCCGGCCTGGTCGTCGAAGCCCTCGATGCGGGCGCGCCGGCGGTGACCGACGTCGGTTCCGTGAAGGCCGCGGTCATCGGCGCGGTGCGGGACGCCCGTCCCGACCGGTGTGCCCGGTTCGTCGGTGGTCACCCGATGTCGGGCTCCGAGCAGGACGGCCTCGACGGCGCCGACGCCGATCTGTTCGCGGGCGCGACCTGGGTGCTCACGCCCACCGCCGACACCGACGCCGCCGCGCACACTGCAGTCCGCAACGTGATCGGCAAGCTCGGCGCCGAGGTGATCGAGATCGCGCCGGAGCAGCACGACGCGCTCGTCGCAGTGGTGAGCCACGTCCCGCAACTCGCAGCCACCACGCTGATGAACGTGGCGGCCGCCGGGGGCGACGACCACGCACTCCTGATGCGCCTCGCCGCCGGCGGCTTCCGCGACATGACCCGGATCGCAGCCGGCCATCCCGGCATCTGGCCCGACATCTGTGTTGCCAACCGCGACGCCATCCTCGACGCGCTCGACGCGTACCGGGCGTCGCTCGACGCGATGCGCACGATGGTCGAAGCCGGTGACGGCACCGCCCTCCTCGACACGCTCGAACGTGGTCGGCTCGCCCGTCGCAATCTCCCGACCGGTGCACGCGTCACCGGTCCGCTGGCGGAGCTGCGCATCCCGGTGCCCGACCGTCCTGCGGTGCTCGCCGAGGTGACCACGATGGCCGGGCGGCTCGGCGTCAACATCGTCGACATCGAGATCGCTCACTCCATCGAGGGCGACGGCGGTGTGCTCGTCCTCGTGGTGGCAACGAGCGGTGCCGAGGACTTCGACCGCGCCCTCACCGAGTCCGGGTACCACGTGAGCCAAAAGGATCTGACGTGAGCCCGACCTCCGGCGCGCCGACCGAGTTCACGGTGACCGGTGGCCGGCCGCTTCGCGGCCGGTTGCGGGTACCCGGGTGCAAGGGGATCTCGCACCGGGCCCTGTTGTTCGCCGCCATCGCCGAGGGGCGCTCAACTCTTCGTGGTCTCGCCGACGGTGCCGATGTCGCGTCGACGATCGAATGTCTCGACGCGCTCGGGGTGCGCATCCGCGCCGCGGCTGAGGGCGTCACCGTCCGCGGCCTCGGCTTCGACGGGCTCCGCGAGCCTGCGCTCGTCCTCGACTGCGGCAACTCGGGCACGACGATGCGCATGCTGGCGGGGCTCCTCGCCGGTCGCGACTTCCTGTCGGTGCTCGTCGGTGACGAGTCGCTCTCGAGCAGGCCCATGCGGCGGGTGCTCGACCCACTCGAGGCGATGGGCGCCGCGGTCGACGGTCGGCTCGGTGGCGCGTGTGCCCCGATCACGCTACGCGGCGGCGGACTCACTGGTCGCCGCCACGAGTTGGCGACCGCGAGTGGGCAGGTGAAGACCGCGCTGGTGCTCGCCGGCCTCCAGAGTGACGGCACCACCGAGATCGTCGAGCCCGCCCCGAGCCGTGATCACACGGAGCGGATGCTGGCGGCCCTCGGCGCGCCGGTGACACGAGTGAACGAGCGTGAGGTCCGGGTCGAGCGCGGTCAGCCGGCGTCCTTCGAGATGACGATTCCCGGCGACGCGAGTTCGGCGGCGTTCTTCGTGGTGGCGGCGTGCATCGTCCCCGGTTCGGATCTCGTGCTCGAGTCTGTGAGCGTGAACCCGGCCCGGATCGCGTACGTCGACGTGTTGCGACGCATGGGTGCGACGATCGATGTCACCGTCACCGGCGAAGAGGTCGGTGAACCCGTCGGCGACATCCGGGTGCGGGCCGCGGCGCTCGTGGGCACCGACATCGCCGGGGATGAGTCGATCATCGACGAACTCCCGGTGCTCGCAGTCGCCGGCGCCTTCGCCGACGGCGTGACCACGATCCATGACGCCGCCGAGTTGGCAGTCAAGGAGAGCAACCGCATCGGCACCGTCGAGCAGGAACTCACCCAGCTCGGTATCCGGGTCGAGACCCGGCCCGATGGTTTGGTCATCCACGGTGGCGCGCCCGTCGGCGCGTCGCTCAAGAGCCACGGTGACCATCGCATCGCGATGGCCGCGGCGGTTGCCGGACTCGGAGCGACGGGGGAGTCGACCGTCCGCGGCTTCGGCGCCACCGACATCTCGTACCCGGGCTTCGCCGCCGACGTCGAGTCGGTACTCGCGTGAGCGGCCACCTCGCGTGAGCACCCGGGTCGTGGCCATCGACGGACCGTCGGGGTCGGGCAAGTCGACGATCGCGCGCGGCGTCGCCGCCGCGCTCGGACTCGAAGTCCTGGACACCGGTGCGATGTATCGGGCGGTCACCGGCGCTGTCCTGCGGGCCGGGGCGGACCCGACCGACGCCGAGGCTGTGACCGCGCTCGCGCAGTCGTGCCGACTCGAGCTGGGCGACGGAGTGACCACACTCGACGGTATCGACGTGTCGGCGTTGATCCGGGGGCCGGAGGTGACCGCAAAGGTTTCGTCGGTCTCGGTGCATCCGGGGGTGCGCGCCGAACTGGTGGCGCGCCAGCGCGCGTGGGTGGCCAAACACGGCGGTGGCGTCGTCGAAGGCAGAGACATCGGTTCGGTGGTGTTCCCCGACGCCCCGGTGAAGGTGTTCCTCACCGCCTCGGAGGAGGAGCGGGCCCGGCGCCGTCAACGCGACGAGGAAGCCGCGAGCCGCACCGTGTCGGTCGCATCGCTCCAGGAGACGATGGCGAAGCGCGACGCGGCCGACTCGACCCGGTCCGTTTCACCGTTGCGCACTGCCGACGGTGCAACGATCATCGACACCACGGGCCGGTCGCCCGGCGACATCGTGGCCGAGATCGTGGACGCATTCCGCCGCGCAGAAGGAACGAGCTGATGTTCTACGGCTTCGCACGAGGCGTGTTGTTGGCCCTGAGCAAGGTGCTGTTCCGGATCCGGATCAGCGGCACCGAGCACGTGCCCACGTCGGGGGTGTTCATCGTCGCACCGACCCACCGCTCGTACTTCGACACGCCGTTCGCGTCGTTCATCACGCGGCGTCGGATCCGGTTCATGGCGAAGGAAGAACTGTTCGCCAACTCGTACGGCGCCAAGCTCTTCCTCGCGCTGGGTGGGATCCCGGTGAAGCGGGGCTCGGCCAGCGCCCGCTCCGCGACCAAGGCGGTCGAGGCCGCGTTGCGCGCCGGTGAGCCCGCCGCCGTGTTCCCCGAAGGGACCCGCGCCCACGGTCCGGACATCGTGCCGCTCTTCGACGGCACCGCCTATCTCGCGGTGAAGCTCGGCTGCCCGATCGTGCCGGTCGCGATCGGTGGCAGTGAGGCGATCCTCGCGAGTGGCAAGAAGTTGCCGAAGCTCCACCGGGTGTCCGTGAAGGTCGGCGCGCCCATCGTGCCGCCGCCGGACGCGAGCACCCGCAAACGTGGGGATCTGGTCGCGATCAGCGACGAGCTGATGAAGTCACTCCAGAGCCTCTTCGACGCCGCCAACCGCGAGGCCGGGGTCACCCCCTGATTCGGGTCAGCCGCCGAGTTCGTTGGGGCTGAGGTTGCACTTGCCCATGATCTTGAAGATCTCGGACTGACTACCGAACGCGTTCTTGAATGCGTCCGAGGAGTTCTTCCGGCCGAGCATCGAGTCGACCATTGCCGACTTGAAGGCCTTGTTCGCCAACAGCTGGTTGAACAGGCAGCGCACCTTGACCGGCGCCAACTTCCCGAACGTCCCGGAGCTGTCCTTCGACGCCTGCTTGACCACCAGATCGGTGAAGTTGAAGCACTTCCCGTCGGTGAGGACGCCCACGAGGCCCTCGGCCTCCTTGGCCGACAGCTTCTTGCCGAGCGTGGCGAAGGGACTGTCACCGCCACTCTTGGCGAGCTCGGTGGGGGTGATGCCCGCGGACGTGAACTTGTCCGCGCCGACCGTGTCGACCATGCCGGTGGCGATGCACTGGGCCTGATTCCGGGTGAGTCCGCTCTTCGCCCCGTCCTTGTCGTAGCTCTTCATGAGCGCGTCGACGTACGACTTTCCCTTACTGCTGGAAGCTCCAGTGCCTCCACTGCTCCCGCAGCCGGCCGCGACGATCGAGATGGCAAGGAGGGCGAGCAGACGACGCATGGGTGAGACTTTCCGTTCGAGGGAGCCGAAGCATCAACGTGGTATCGATCGGCCCCGGTCCGCACGGCCTTGAGGCCGAAGGTCGCCGGGGAACTGACCGCCGTGCGCCCGACGCGGAGATTCGGGCGGTTTCAGCCGGTCAGCCGGTGAGGAGGATGCCGAGGAAGAGGGCGGCGACG
>JBBQXR010000225.1:0-5903 GCA_038209455.1 Acidimicrobiia bacterium | reverse complement strand
GTGACGGCGAGCCCCTCTACGCGAACGTCGACTTCCTCGACGGCACCCGCGGCGCGCACGTGAGTATCAGCGGAGTGTCCGGTGTGGCGACCAAGACCACCTACGCGACGTTCCTCCTGTACTCCCTCTTCCACTCGGGTGTGCTCGGCGCCGAGACCAACAACACGAAGGCGCTGATCTTCAACGTCAAGGGTGATGACCTGTTGTTCCTCGACCAACCGAACGTCCGGCTCGACGCGGAGCAGGAGCAGCGGTATCACGCGCTCGGGTTGGTGCCCCGTCCGTTCGAGAGCGTCACGATCAAAGCCCCGCCGCGGCGCGGGGACCCCAATGCGGGACCCGATACGGCCACCCGGACCACCGGGGTGTCGTCGTTCTATTGGACCATCGCCGACTTCGTGACCGGCGAGCTGCTGCCGTTCGTGTTCGCCGACGCCGAGGACGAGCGCCAGCAGTACACGATGGTCATCCACCAGGTGATGCGCCGGTTGGCCGATGGCGAGCCGGTCGGCGACGACGGGCGTTGGCGCGTCGACGATGTCACGCTCACCACGTACCACGACCTCGTCGAACTGGTCGTCGACCGGCTCAACTCCGAGGACCCGGCGGTCGCCATGGACTGGGCGGGCCGCGCGGTGGGCACCGGCACGATCAACGCATTCGTCCGCCGACTGCTGTCTTCGCAGCGTTCGTTGGCATCGCTGATCCGGGCCGACATCGCACTGCGCTCCGATCGCGTGATCGACACGACGCGCGGTGCGCAGGTGACCGTGGTCGACATCCACAACCTGGCCGAGCGGGCGCAACGGTTCGTCGTGGGTGTCACGGTCAAGCGGGTGTTCGAGGCGAAGGAGGAGTCGGGTGCGCGCCGACCCTTGCTGTTCCTCGTACTCGACGAACTCAACAAGTACGCGCCGCGCGAAGGCACGAGCCCGATCAAGGAGATCCTGCTCGACGTCGCCGAACGCGGCCGCAGTCTGGGGCTGATCCTGGTCGGGGCCCAGCAGACCGCGAGCGAGGTGGAGCGACGGGTGATCGCGAACTCCGCGATCCGCGTCGCCGGCCGCCTCGACCCCGCCGAGGCGTCCCGACCGGAATACGGGTTCCTGCCTGCCGCTCATCGCGAACGGGCGCGGATCGCGAAACCGGGGACCATGTTCGTCTCGCAACCGCAACTCTCGATCCCGCTCGTCGTGGAGTTCCCGTTCCCGGCGTGGGCGACCCGGCCCGAAGAGTGCGCACCGCTCGGCGGCGACGCGGATCCGTTCGCGGGCCTGCCCGGGTCATGAGGCTGCTCCACACCTCCGACTGGCACGTGGGCAAGACCATTCGGGGTGAGCCCCGCCTCGAAGAGCACGCCCGCGTGTTCGTCGAGATCGCCGAGGTGGCGCGGCGGGAGGCCGTCGACGTGATCCTCGTGGCCGGAGACCTCTACGAATCACCGGCGCCCTCACCCGACGCCGAGGCATTGGTGATCCGAACCCTCCTCGAGCTCCGTACGATCGCGCCGGTCGTCGCGATCGCCGGCAACCACGACAACGCGGCGCGCTTCGAGGCCCTCCGACCGATCGCAGATGCGGCGGGGATCGTGGTCCGTGGTCGGGTGGCCCGCCCCGACGACGGCGGTGTGGTCGTGATCGAGACCGCGGGCGGCGAACGCGCCCGGATCGCGATGCTGCCGTTCTGTTCGCCGCGCTACTCGGTGCGGGCAGCGGATCTGATGGTGCTCGACGCCGCGCAAGCGGCAGGTGAATACGCGCAACGCCTCGCGGGGATCGTCGGTGCCTTGTGTGCCGATCCCGATCCGGGCGCAGTCAATCTGCTCGTCGCGCACTGCATGGTGCGCGGAGGAGAGGTGGGTGGCGGTGAACGCGCCGCCCAGACCGCCTTCGAGCCGTACTGGTTGTCGAGCGCGGCGTTCCCACCCGCGCTGAGTTACGCCGCCCTCGGGCACCTCCATCTCGCCCAACCGGTGCCGGCCGGTCCTCCGGTCTGGTATTCGGGCGCGCCGATCCAGGTCGACTTCGGCGAGGCCGGGGCGGGGAAGCACGTGCTGATCGTCGACGTGACCGCGACCACTCCGGCGCAGATTCGTGAGGTGCCCCTCACGGCGGGAGACGAACTGCGCACGATCACCGGGACCGTCGCGGAGCTCGAAGCGATGGCCGGCACCGATTTCGGCTAGGCGTGGATCCGGGTCCGGGTCGACGGTCCTGGCCGCGCTGGTCTCGTGGATGATGTTCGGGCCTGGCTCGGGCCGCGTGTGGTCGAGGTCCGCGTGGCCGGGAGTGAACGGACTGCCGGGCCCGCGGTCGAACGCGTCGGCACGACACCCCATGAGCTCTTCGCTGAGTTCCTCGTCGAACAACAGGTCGACGACGCTCGACTCGGCGAGTTGTTCGCCGAACTCCTCGACGCCGAGATGCACGCGTGAGGCCGATCACGATCACCATGCAGGGGTTCGGGCCGTTCGCCGACGTCGTCACGGTCGACCTCGACGCGGTGGAACTCTTCGCGCTGGTCGGACCGACCGGCTCCGGCAAGTCGACGATCATCGACGCGATCTGCTTCGCGCTCTATGGGAGCATCCCGCGGTACGACGACCGCCGCGCCGTGGGGGCCGTGGTGCACGCGCTCGCGATGGAGGCTCGGGTCTCGCTCACCTTCGAGATCGGTGGCCGTCGCTACACGGCAGTGCGGGTGGTCCGGCGGGACAAGCACGGCAAGGCCTCCACCAAAGAGGTGCGCCTCGAAGCCGCCGACGGCGACGTGCTGGCCGCGACCACGAAGGAGATGGACCAGGCCGTTCCGCACCTCCTCGGTCTGGGATTCGACCAGTTCACCCGGGCGGTCGTGCTCCCGCAGGGCGAGTTCGCACGGTTCCTGCACGACAAGCCCGCGGAGCGTCAGGACCTGTTGGTGCAGCTGCTCGGCCTCGACGTGTACGAGCGCATGATGCAGGCCGCCCGCACGCGCGCCACCGCGGCGACGAGCGAGCGGGCCCGGGATCAGGAGCGCATCAACGCGTTGGCCGGTGCGACCCCGGAGGCGATCGACGCGCTCGAGGCCCGGGCGGCTGCGTGTGCCGAGGCTCGCACCGCATGGCGGGCGCGCCAACCCGAACTGGACGAACGCGCCGCCGAGGCCCGAGCGGCCGACGCGCGTGCTACCGCGGCGACAGCTCGGGTCACGGCCCTCGCATCACTTGCGGCGCCCGCCGATCTCGACGCGCAGAGCGCGGTGGTCCGGAAGGCCGACGAGGTACGGGTCGCCGCGGACGCACGCGTCGCGGAACTTGCCGCCGCGGTGCTCGCCGCCGATGCTGACGTCGCCGGGCTCGGGTCCCGTGAGTCGCTCGTCGCCCTGCGTGATGCGCGCGCCGAACTCGCCACGCTGACGGGCCGGCGCGCGCCGTTGGAGAAATCGATGGCCGGCGTGCGCGCGGAGTTCGATGAGGCGACCGCGGCCCTGGCTGCAGCGGAGGACCTCACCGAACACCTGCGGACGGCAAATGCCGCCCATGTGGTGCGCGAGCACCTGCGCGCGGGTGAACCCTGCCCGGTGTGCGAGCAGGTCGTGGGCAAGATCCCCCGGGGGCGAGCGCCGGCCGCATGGCGGGACGCCCGGGAGGCGGCCGACAAGGCACGATCACGGGTCGATGCCGGGAGAGCCGATCAACAGCGGGTGCAGGGTCGGATCGAGTCGATCGATGCACGGCAGGCGGAGATTGCCGCGTCACTGGCCGACGCGCCGGAACCCGAAGCCGTGGAAACCGAACTGGCGCGGATCGAGGAGTCGATCCGGGCCGCAAAGCAGGCTCGGACCGACGAGCAGGCCGCACGGAAGGCATCACAGCAGGCAAAGGCCGCCTTCGACGCCGCGGCTGGTGCAGTGCAGGAGGCACGCCGCGCGTATCGAACCCAGCGCGACGGCCTGACCGCGGTCGGCCTCACCCCGCCGCCCGAGAGTGAGGACGTCGGATCCGACTGGTCGGCCCTGCTCACCTGGGCGGAGCTCGAATCGGATGTGCACCGGCGCGAGGCCGATGCCGGGTCGGCCGACGCCGCCGCGATCCGGCGGACTCTCGACGAACAGATCGACGCCTTGACGGCCGAGGCCCGTGCGTTGGAGCTGCCCCTCGCTCCCGAGACCCGCACCGTGGCCGAGCTGCTCGAAGCCGCGGCCGGGGCCGAGGGAGTGATCCGGAGCCGGATCGAGCAGCTCCAGGCCGACCGGCGCGATCGCGAGGAGCTGATGGCACGAGTGGCAGCGCAGGCGGGCGACGCCGAGGTCGCCGCCGAGCTGGCGCGGTTGCTCGACGCCAACCATTTCGAGCGCTGGCTCGTCTCCGAGGCGCTCTCCCGCCTGGTCGTCGGCGCGTCGGCCCGCCTCCACGAGCTGTCGGCCGGCCGCTACTCCTTCGCGTTCGACGACGGTGGTCGTGACTTCCTCGTCGTCGACCACACCCAGGGTGACGAACGTCGTTCGGTGCGCACGCTGTCGGGCGGGGAGACGTTCCAGGCGTCGCTGGCGCTCGCGCTCGCGCTCGCCGATGAGCTCGCGGGCTTCGCGGCCGACGGTGCCACCCGGCTCGAGTCCGTATTCCTCGACGAGGGGTTCGGCACGCTCGACGCGGAGACCCTCGAAGCCGTCGCCGCCGCCATCGAGAACCTCGGCGCCGACGATCGGATGGTGGGCATCGTCACCCACGTGCCGGAGCTGGCGGCGCGGATGCCGGTGCAGTTCCGCGTGACCAAGGGCGCGCGCACGTCGACGGTCGAGAAGATCGAAGCATGAAGTTCACCGTCGACCCGTGGGACCCGAGCTACGGCAGCGCAATCGAAGCGGTGCTCGACCCGAGTGAGGTGGTGGTCGACGTCGAGGTCGAGGTCACCGCGGCGGCGTGGGACGCGGTGACCGCCTCACCCGATGCGCGTGCCGAGACTGTGTTGTTCGTCGACGGCGTGCGCCGCATCGACGCGAGGGTCTGGGTCGAGGACGGCACCGGCGACGTCGAACCCGGCGTCTGCGCGAGCTACGCGGCGGGGGTGGTCCGGGCGGGCGTGACCGCCGAGGTCGTCGCGACGAAGGTGGCGCGCGGCCTCTTCAGCAGTTCGCGTTTCGCGACCGCGATTCCCACGAAGTATCCCGCCGTCGTCTACGACCCGTATCCCGCGGGCGACTCCTCGCCCGAGGCGCTGTGGTTGGCGATCCAGAACGAGATGGGTCGGGTCGAGGTGGAGATGGCCGAGGCCGCGCAGCGCGACGCACCGCCCGACGCGCTCGTGCTCGTGGACGGCCCGGTCACCAACCGCGCCGAGGTCACGGGCGCGGTCGGGGTGATCAAGACCCACGCCACGGCGTACCTCCCGCCCGACCTGCACCGGCTCGTCGGCACCTTCGCGGCCGGGGCGCGATCTCCGGTCTTCACCATCGGCGGTCGCGGCGCCCGTCACTCCTGGTACCTGAAACTCCCTGGCGGTCGCGGTGCACCGTGGTCGGGCGTCGTCCGCTGTGAATGTTCAGCCGCGACCCCCGTGGCCGACGCGATCGCGCTCGCCGACCGGGTCACCGCCACCCTGCCCCGCTACGCGAGCGAGACCCACAAGGACCCGCGCGCCCCCCAGAACCTCTATCCCGTCGGCGGCCTCGAACGTGAACTCCGCCGCCGCCTGGGTGACCCCGACTTGTTGTACCGAGGTCTGTTGCTCGCCTCGGTCTGATCACCCACGCATTGTCGGAGGGACGAACGAATCGGCCCTCGGAATACATCGGCCGACGTCCCGCGGGACGCACCCGGCTCGGGTGACGTGCCGCTTGGGTGCCCGCACCGTCTCGGCACCGTTGCACCTGCCGACCGTTGTGCGCTGGTGTACCGAGGCGGTATAGCAGGGGACAAAGGT
>JBBQXR010000224.1:0-5916 GCA_038209455.1 Acidimicrobiia bacterium | reverse complement strand
CCCGAGGATCAGATCCCCTTCGAGATGCCCGACCTGCACCCGGTCGAGCGCGATCGGGGGCGGAGCGTGATGAGGTTGAAGTCGCCCAACGGACCCCGTTTCGTGGGAGCGGACTCGGTCCGGCGGACTTGGCGGCGCCGGCGACCGCGGTGCAGGCAGCGGTGTAAGCCCTTCGCCAGACCCGCGTGGCCGTGGGCGTAGATGGCTCGGTAGATCGTCTCGTGCGACACCGTGCCCGGGTCGTGGGCCCAGACCTGGTGGTCGAGCTCGACCGCGATCGTCATCGGGGAGTCCAACGCCCGGAGCCGCTTCTCGACGTGATCCGCCAGCCACGGGCGGCTCGCGAACACGGTCGCCTTCGGCCGCGCTCGTTGCCGATCGGCGCGGGCCTGAGCCTTCACCGCGTCGTACCGGGCGCGGCCTCCGTTGCGCGTGAACTCTCGACTGATGGTCGAGCCCGGCCGGGCCAAGCCGGCCGCGATCACCCCCGAGCGCTCACCGGCCGCGACACCGACCTCGATCTGGACGCGTTCGGACAACGACAACGATTCGCCTGGCATGCTGGAACCTTCAACCGGTCGGGGTTACGGGGGCACCGGCATCATGCCGGATCCGTTGCACCGACCGGTTGAACTCGCCCTCTTCTTCCGGCTGAAGGCCACTCGACCTTCGTGGTTGACGGCTCGGGTGCATTCTCGCCACGAACCCCGCCCCAAGCAGCTGTAAGGTCCCGAACCGGTCGAGCAGCCAATGATTACCAGCTGTCCATCGCCATGAGAAGGTCCTCGGTGGTGGCCAGATGAGGTCTCCGCTGGTGGCCACGAGAAGTCCCCACTGGGGTCTGGGCATTGACCGACCCGTCAACGAAGCCCGGGTGGACCCACGACAAACTGGTCGGGCACGGCACCTTCTCGCTGGGTGATCCGGCGAGTCTCTCGGTGTTACCCTCCCGTCCCCTAACCCCGCCCCGATCACCCGCATAGCGCGCCCCTGAAGGGCCGATCGGTGTCGCTTCCATAACGCGACGCGACGCCTCCCGAGCGTGTGGCTGACCTCGAAGGATCGGTGCGCGAGGCAGCGCCGAGGTAGTCCGAGATGTAGACGTCGGGCGGTGTTCCACAAGGGGAACCTCTACGGGACTCCAACCTCGCCGCACTCGACCGGTGCTGAGCTGCGCGGCGACCGTCCCGTAAGACCCGTCCGGTGAAGTGTCCTTTGGTCAAGAGGGGCGAAACGGTCCAGTCCGGCGATGGCGAACATGTTCATCGGATACGCCCGCTGCTCCACCGACGACCAAGACCTCACCGCCCGAGGCGACGCCCTGACAGCGCTCGGGTCAGCGCCAAACGCATCTACGTCGACCACGGCCTGACCGGCACCAACCGCGACCTGCCCGGCCTCCGCGAAGCACTCACCGCCTGCCGCGCCGGCGACGCCCTCGTCGTCACCAACTCGACCGGCTCGCCCGGTCCCTGCTCGAAGCCCCCGACATCGTCGACGAGCTCACCAGCCGTGACGTCAAGTTGAACCTCGGCGGCTCGGTCCACGACCCCACCGACCCCGTCCGCCGGCTGCGCAGGGACCTGACGGCGCATCGGGGCTGGTGGCGGCACCGTTACCAGCACCCCAAGGAGGGAGGCCAGTCCGCGGGATGCGGCCGGTGATCCGACAGTCGCTCGCTGTGAGATGCAGGAAATGCCTGGTTTTGTTGGGCGAATTGCTTGTCGCGGCGTCGGCGTCCCGGTAGGATCGTACGCATGTTCGACGACGAGGAGCTGCGGGAGCTGGGCCAGAGACTGGCCGCTACGGACCCGCGCGCCGCGTCGGATGACGAGCTGAGCGCCGCGGCGGTGGCGCTCGAGCGGCTCCGGAGCCTGGTCGAGTTGAGCACCGCCGGCCACGCCGCCGAGCTCGACCAGCGGGCGGTCACCGACCGCGAGCACGGGTTGCGCACCGGGCTGTGGCTCGCCCGTGAGACCGGCGCCTCGCCGGCGACCACGCGGGCCCAGGTCCGGTTGGGGTTGTTGCTGCGGGACCGGTTCCCGCGGCTCGCCGCTGCGGTGGCGGCCGGGGAGTTGTCGTGGGACCACGTCCGGGTCCTCGCCGCGGTGACGAACCGGCGGGTCATCGACGCGGTGGCCGAGCTGCAGGACGAGATCATCGGCCTCGCCCGCGACTGCGGGTTCGAGCAATGGAAGACCGAGGTCCACGCGCTGGTCACCTACCTCGACCAGGACGGCGCGGAACCCGACCCGAGCGACCGCAACCGGCTGACCACTGGCCGAGACGCTCGACGGGGTCACCCATCTCAAGGGCACCGCCACGAAGGATCTCGGGCTCGGCATCCGCCAGGCGATCAGCACCAAGGCCGACGAGCTGTTCTGCCGCTTCACCCGCGACCACGCCGTCACCCCCGATCTCCCGGTCCCGTCGCGGCCCGAGCTCAACGCGTTGGCGCTGGCCGAACTGCTGCGCCTCGCCGTCGGCGCCGACACCGACCAGGGTCGCGGCCCGCGGCCCGAGGTCACCCTGGTCCTGCACCGCGACCGGCTCACCGACACCGCGGGCGCCCCGATCCCGGCGCAGGCCGCGGCGTTGTGGGAATGCGACCCGACCTGGTCCCGGTGGTCCTCGACAGCTTCGGGATCCCGCTCGATGTCGGTCACGCCCAACGCCTCGCCACCGCCACCCAACGCCGGGCCATCGCGCTCCGTGACGGCGGGTGCGTGTTCCCCGGGTGCGATCAGCCGATCGCCTGGTGCGACGCGCATCACGTCGACCACTGGATCCACCGCGGCCGCACCGATCTCGCCAACCTGGCCGGCTGCTGCCGGCACCACCACGGCGTGGTGCACCGGCCCGGCTGGATCATGAAGACCACCCCCGACGGCTGGTGCTGGTTCATCACCCCGAGCGGCGACCGGTTCTGGTCCCAACGCCACTTCCGGCGCCGCGCCGGCCCCACCCCCGACGTCGAGCGCCACCCCACCAGCCCCACCTGCCCACCCCCCATGCGCTGGAACCCCACCCGCGGCTACGACCCACCCGGCTGCCACTGCGACCACCCCACCCCCGCGCGCGCGGCCAACCCACCCGGCGAGGCCCACGAAGCGGCGTAGGCGGCGGAGTGATGGACCCGAGCGCGGGTGCCGCGCGACCCTCGACGTCGAGAGCACGGAGCTCCCGGCCTCGAGCGTCGCCATAGGGCAACGGTTGCCTCGAGCTTGAGTCGAGCGACGACCTCGACGTCGATGGGGCTCGGGCGTCCTCTCGGGGTGCCGTCCCTGGAGGTGCCGATCGGTGCGATTCCTCGACGAGACGCTTCGGGCGTCGATCGGAACGGGAGGCAATCGTGGTTCGGTCAAGGCGGGTTCCGATCGTTGTCGCCGCGGTGACGGTGTTGGTGGTCGCCGGGATGGCGGGGTGGCTCCTGTTGCGACACCGGGCCCCGGACGCATCCGCCAGCACTGCCAGGGCGCCCGACCCGGAGCATCCCGTGGCGATCGACGTTGCCAACTACTTGTCGTCGAACGGGCTGCCGTCGGTCCGAGCCGGCGGCTGGACCGTGCGTGACCATGCGCTCGCTCCGGAACTGAGTGAAGCGGGCGCGAACTCCGTGGATGTACCCGGTCAGGTATCCGAGGGTGAGTTCGTCGAGGTGTACGGATCGGCGGCGGACGCGACCGCCGCGATCGCGTCGTCGCGAGGCGCACTCGATGACCACGGCGCGACGCCGGGCGTGGCCGTCACCGGTTGGGTCCAGTGCGGACGAGTGCTCTTCGTTGCGCAGGCCCGGGTACGAGCGACGCGACGAGATCCGGAACGGCCACGTCGCACACGACGTTGTTTCCTCGACCCTGCGCTCCGCGGCGATGCCCATGGCCAGCCTTCTTGGATCCTGTACGACCATCCCGGCCGCCTCCTGACTGCCGGCGAACGCGGACCGTCCACGATCTCGCTCGGGTCTCGGAGCAGTTCGCCGAGCTTGCCGACGATGCGTGATGCGCGCCAGTGACGACCTGGCTCGTCGAGGTCGGGTTCTCGGCCCGATCCGGCATCGACCTCTGCAACGCAGCCCGGCGCAAACCGTTCTCGGAGATGCCGGCCGAGCACGTGCCGCCTGACATCGTCGAAGGCCGTGCCGTGAGGTGCATGCCGTGCGCGCAAGGCCGCGGGCACCGCCGAGCTCCCTCGATCCCGGATCTTCATCGCAGCAACCGCCGGGCTCGGATCTCACCGTGCGTCACCTCGATAAGGACTTCGAGCTCATCGCCGGGATGACGAGCAGCGACACCAACGGCACTCGTGATCGCAAGCGCGAGGGCCAGCGGCGTTCGCGTCCTTTCGATGACCGCCCGCCCATCGGCGTCATGGCCGGAACCTCACCGGCCCGACCGCGGACGGCGCGTCAGAGCGCACATGCGAACCCGTTGAACCCGACGGCGCTGACGTCGCGGTCGAGGTGGAACAGGGAGGACGAGCCGGCGGGGCCCTCGATCTCGGCCGTCTCGTCCGAGGTGAAGCGCGCATCCGCACCAAGATCAGTGCCCCAGAACCGGTCCGTGGTGGAGACCCACACGCGGTTGTCGCGGACGAACCAGGCGGGGTACTTGTCGGTGCCGAAGTCGGTGCACTGGGAGGCGTGGACCGTGACCCGTTCGGTCTCCCGGTACCGCTCCACCGCCCAGCCGATCCCACCGGCGATGACCAGCAGCGTCACCGCGACGACGAGCAGCCGCATCCGACGCGATCGGCGCCTCGCCTCGATTGACAACCCTTCGCCGTCGGACATCGATGAGGATCATCGCGCCAACCCTCGACGCGTTACAGGTGCCCGGACAGAACGGCGGCACGCGCCGTGACCACTCGAGGCTCGACCGCAGTTCGACCCGAGCGATGCACCGATCGTGCCTCGCCGGCGTGCTCCGGGTGCGACTTCGGACGGACCTCGTCCATGGGATGCACCGCCGATCGGGCACGACCACGCGACCTCGGAGACAGGGTCGGTGAGCGACGAGTCGCCCGGCCTCATCGACGACGGCTGTCGATGCCATGGCCTCCTGCAACCGGCGAACGAGCGACCGGGCGGTTCCCCGTCATGGGTACGGATCCTTGCCCGACCTCCGCACAGAGCGCCTCCCTGTCTGTCAGGGTGATCGTCAGTTGATCCACGCGATGCCGTCGGCTCCCGGAAGCTGGTCGCGACGCAGCCATGTGTGGATCGCTTCATCGAGCCAGATCGCGACCTCGTTCGCCAGGTCGGCGGCGCGGTCGGACGATGCCTCGACCTCACCAAAGATCGACCGCCCCAGGGGATGGTGCGCACCGAACGTTCGGTCTGACAAGGAGGGGTCCGGGCCGAGTCGGAACGTGATTAGTAGCTCTGCGTCCGGACGCTCACCGGTGACGCGCACGTCGTCCACCTCGACCTCACGAGATGAGGACCACGTGTACGAGCGCGGGTCCGCGAACAAGCCGATGAGCCGGAGCACCACCTCCCGCCCGAATGCATCCTCCGAGAGCCCGTCTGCGGCCATGTGTGGGGCTCAGGTTGACCCGGGAGGTTCGTCGAACAGCGCGAGCTCGGTAGCGTCGGGTGCTTGGAAGAGGGGGAGCCAGCGGTCGAGGTCGGTGCGGCGGATGGGGGTGGCGGTCCCAGGGCGGGTGCGAGTTCCGGGCATCGATGCGCCGCCAGAGCTGGTCGATGGGCACGTCGAGGTGGTGCAGTTCGACGCCGACCCCGAGGCCACGAGCCACCGATCGCATCTCGTCACGTTCGACCCGCGCCCAGAGGCCGACGTCGAGGACGACGCTCAGGCCGAGGGACAGGATCTCCTGCGTCAGCTGCCAGAGCTGGTGCTCCACCTTCGTCTGCGTCGGCGCGTCCCACGGGGTGGAGCCGAGGGCCCAGAGCCA
>JBBQXR010000223.1:0-5949 GCA_038209455.1 Acidimicrobiia bacterium | reverse complement strand
TCGAGGGTGACCTTGGCGTCGAGCGCGTGGACCTTGCCGTCCGGCGTGAGGATCAGCGGGTTGACCTCGCACAGGTCGGCGTCGCCCTCCACGTAGGCCGTGTAGAGCTTGAGGAGGAGGTCGACGGCGCCCTCGGTGGCGGCGGGGTTCAGCTTCGCCGCCTCGACCCAGGCCCGGCACACGTCCTCGGTGAGGCCGTGACCACGGTCGATGCCGCCGTCGCGGCCGCGGACCGCGTCGGCTACCCCGTGGTGGTCAAGGCCCAGGTCCAGGTGGGTGGCCGCGGCAAGGCGGGCGGTATCAAGTTGGCGTCCGACGCGGACGAGGCGCGCGAGTACGCGACCGCCATCATCGGTATGGACATCAAGGGTCACACCGTCGAGGTGGTGTGGGTCGAGCATGCGAGCGACATCGCCGAGGAGTACTACGCGTCGTTCACGCTCGACCGCTCGGCGAAGCAGTACCTCGGCATGTTGTCTGCCCAGGGTGGCGTCGAGATCGAAGAGGTCGCGGTGACCGACCCGGACGCGATCGCCAAGATCCACGTCGACCCGGCCGAGGGGCTCACCGAGTCGGTGTGCCGCGCGTGGGTCGAGGCCGCCAAGCTCAATCCGGCGGCGACCGACGGCGCGGTCGACATCCTCATGAAGCTGTACACGGCGTACACCGAGGGTGACGCCGACCTCGTGGAGATCAACCCGCTGATCCTCACGCCCGATGGTCGGGTCCACGCGCTGGACGCCAAGGTGAGTCTGGACGACAACTCGGTGTTCCGCCACGCGGACTACGAGGTCTACGACGCCACCCAGGTTCGCGACGCACGGGAGCAAGCCGCGCACGACAAGGGCCTGCAGTACATCGGCCTCGACGGCTCGGTGGGCATCATCGCCAACGGCGCCGGGCTCGCGATGAGCACGGTCGACATCGTCACGCAGGTGGGTGGATCGCCCGCCAACTTCCTCGACATCGGCGGCGGCGCGAATGCCGACGTGATGGCCGGCGCCATGGAAGTGATCAACAACGACCCGAAGGTCCGTTCCATCTTCATCAACATCTTCGGTGGCATCACCAAGGGCGACGAAGTGGCCAACGGGATCGTCCAGGCTCTGGCGAAGGTGAAGATCGACGCTCCGATCGTCATCCGCCTCGACGGGACCAACGCGGACGAGGGTCGCGCGATCCTCGCCCCGATCGTCTCGGAGAGTTTCCAGATCGAACCCACGATGCTCGACGCGGCGCGTCGGGTCGTCGAACTCGCCGGAGGGAAGTGAACGCATGAGCATCTTCGTGGATGAGCACACCAAGGTCGTCTACCAAGGGCTGACCGGTTCGCAGGGTCGGTTCTACGGCCTGCTGAACCGCGACTACGGCACGCAGGTCGTGGCGGGCACGAACCCGAAGAAGGCGGGCACGGACGTCGACGGCATCCCGATCTTTGCCAACGTGGCCGAGGCCGTCGCCGAGACCGGTGCGACCGCGTCCTGTGTCTTCATCCCCGCGCCGGGTGTCCGTGACGCGGTGATGGATGCCGCCGCCGGTGGCATCGAGTTCATCGTCGTCATCACCGAGGGCGTGCCCGCGCACGACGAGGCGTGGTTCTTCAACACCCTGCGGCGCGACTACCCGAACGTGCAGTTGCTCGGCCCGAACTGCCCTGGGATCATCAGTCCGGGGAAGGCCAACATCGGTATCACGGCCGGCCACATCGCCAAGGAGGGCGGCCCCGTCGGCATCGTGAGCCGCTCCGGCACGCTCACGTACCAGGCGCTCTACGAGTTGAAGCAGCAGGACATCGGCGTGACGACGTGTGTCGGTATCGGTGGCGACCCCGTGCCCGGCACGAGCTTCATCGACTGCCTCACCGCGTTCGAAGCCGACCCCGAGACGAAGGCCGTCATGATGATCGGCGAGATCGGCGGCTCGGCCGAAGAAGAGGCCGCCGCCTTCATCAAGTCGTCGATGAGCAAGCCCGTCGTCGCCTACGTGGCCGGTGTGACCGCGCCCCCGGGCAAGAAGATGGGCCACGCGGGCGCCATCGTCTCCGGCGGCAAGGGCACCGCCGCCGCGAAGATGGACGCGCTGCGCGACGCCGGCGTCCAGGTGGGCCTCAACCCCACCGAAGCCGGCGACCTCATGACCCAGGTCGTGGCCAAGCTCTGACATTCACGTTCGATGGGAGCGCCGCGGACCTTTGTGCGCTCATGTACCGCAGCGGTACAGGAACGCACAAAGGTCGGGCCGCGTTGATTCGGTCGCGTCGGCCGCACTCGTTTTCGTTGATGTGGACCCGCTCCCGGTCGCAACGTAGGTCGCAAGTTGCCGCCGTTCCGTCGCCAAGCTCTGACGGGATCCTGCGGCGGCTCTCACATGACGTTGAGGTTCGGTTCGTAGAACGGAGCCATGAGAATATTCATGGTCCAACCACCTGCTGATCCCACCTCCCTCACCCGGCGCCGAGCACTGCGCGCCTTGGGGCTGGTCGAGTCCCGTACACCGTCAAGTCGACCCAATCCAAAAAGCGTCGCACACCCGCGATAGTCGCGGGTCTGCGACGCAAGTTGGCGGTGGAAAGTTGGATCAGGCGAGGCCGCGCGGCCCGGACGGTTCGTTCTTCAACATGACGGCCCCGCCGATTTGCGCACTGGTGGCGACGAGCATCCCCCAGAACCCGATACCGCGGTCGAAGCCGGTGTCGGAGATCAGGTAGCCCGCCATGACGAGCCCGGCGAAGATCGCCAACAACAGGTGGACCTGGAGCCAGGTGAACCCGCCGACCGTCGACGAGAAGTGGATGCCGGCGAACCGTCGTAGTGCAACCACCCCGCCCGAGATCACGCCGGCGAGCGCCGGGTAGACCGCGATCGGGAAGAGCCCCTTGTCCCAGGCATTCAACGACAGGTTGGTACCCGGGAGGTCGTAGAACGCGAAGAGCGAGAAGATCAGGGCGGCGGCACCTCCGGCCATGAGCACGATCTCGGCTCGCGTCGGTGTTGACTTCACGGGTCCTCCAGCGTCGGTCGAACGGTGTCACTTTCCCACCTGCCGGCACGGCACGCGCGGCAACCTGGAGGGGCGTATTCGACCCGGGGACCCGCGCCCGACAACGGGTAGGTTGACGGGCAATGCGGATAGGAGTGTTGGCGTCGGGCAGCGGGACGATTCTCCAGGCGTTCCTGGACGTGAACCTGCCCGTCGTGGTCGTGATCGTCGACCGTCCGTGTACCGCAACCGAGCGGGCCGAGGCCGCCGGGGTTCCGGCCGAAATCGTGCTCCGGTCGAGTTACGGCGCCGATTTCGACCGGGTGGCGTACACCCACGAGGTGGTCGACGTGCTTGCCCGCCACGAGGTGGATCTGGTGGCCATGGCCGGATTCGGCACCATCCTCGAGAAGCCGATCCACGACGCGTTTCCCGATCGGATCGTCAACACCCATCCGGCGCTGTTGCCCGCGTTCAAGGGCTGGCACGCGGTGGAGGAGGCCTTCGCGGCCGGCGTCAAGGTCACCGGCTGCACCGTGCACTACGCACGGCTCGACGTGGACGACGGGCCGATCCTGGCCCAGGAGGCCGTCTCGGTCCTGGCCGACGACACCGTGGCGACCCTGCACGAACGAATCAAGGACGTGGAGCGCCGCCTGTATCCGTCGGTGCTCCGACAACTCATCGAAGAGGAACGCTGATGCGCGCGCTGCTGTCCGTCTACGACAAGACCGGGATCGTGGAGTTCGCCCGCGAACTCCACGCGCTCGACGTGGCGCTGGTGTCGAGTGGCGGCACCGCGAAGGCGATCGCCGAGGCCGGCATCCCCGTGACCGATGTCGCCGACATCACCGGTGTGCCGGCCATCCTCGACCACCGCGTGGTCACGCTGCACCCGAAGATCCACGGCGGCATCCTCGCCGATCCCACCAGCGCCACCCACCGCGCCGACATGGCCGAGTACGGGATCGAACCCTTCGATCTCGTCGTCTCGAATCTCTACCCGTTCGCGAGCAATCCTTCGATCGAACTCATCGACATCGGTGGTCCGGCCATGGTGCGCGCGTCGGCGAAGAACCACGCGCACGTGGGCATCGTGACGAGTCCCGACCAGTACGAGGCGGTCCTCGCCGAACTGCGCACGGATGGCGCCTTGTCCGACGGGTTGCGGCGTGATTTGGCGCTCGCCGCGTTCGCCCGGACTGCCGCCTACGACGCGACCATCGTGGAGTGGCTCCAATCCGGCGAGACGCTGCCGCGTCATCTGGTGCTCGCGCTCGACCGGACCGACGAGACGCTGCGGTACGGCGAGAACCCGCACCAACAGGGCGCGCGCTACCGCGAGGTGGGCACGTCGAGTTGGTGGGACGGCATGGTGCAGCACAGTGGGCTGGCCCTGAGCTATCTCAACCTCTACGACACCGAGGCCGCGTGGAAGTTGGCTCACGACCTGGGTGACCGGGCGGTATGCGCCATCATCAAGCATGCCAACCCGTGTGGGGTCGCGGTGGCCGACGACATGGTCACGGCGTATCAGCGGGCACTCGAGTGCGACGAACGGTCGGCGTTCGGCGGGATCGTGGCGTTCAATCGACCGATCGACGACGCGACCGCGGCCGCCATGGCCGCCGGGCCTCAGGCCGACGTCGTGATCGCACCCGGTTACTCGCCCGGGGCGCTCGACGCGCTGCGGGCGAAGCGCAAGAACACCCGGCTGCTCGAAGCACCGGTACCGACCGGTACGGAGCGCGAGTTCCGCCAGATCAGCGGCGGGTTCCTGGTGCAGGACGCGGCCCACTTCGCCTCCGGTCGTGACGACTGGAAGGTCGCCACGAAGGTCGGACCGACCGCCGAGCAGTGGGCCGACGCGGAGTTGGCGTGGAGGATCTGTGGGCACGTGAAGTCGAACGCGATCGTGCTGGTGAAGGACGGCCAGGCTGTCGGCATCGGCGCGGGCCAGCAGAACCGTGTGGAGTCCGGTGAGATCGCGGCGAAGAAGGCGGCCGGTCGTGCGGTGGGCGGCGCGTGCGCGTCGGACGCGTTCTATCCGTTTCCCGACGGTGTGGAGGCGGCCGCGTCGGCGGGCGTCGCAGTGGTGATGCAACCCGGTGGCTCGGTGAGTGACGAGAAGGTCATCACCCGTGCCGACGAACTCGGCCTCGCGATGGTCCTCACCGGCGAACGCCACTTCCTCCACTGATGGCCACCTTCATGCCCGGGGCACCGGTTGCCGACGCGGTGTTCGCCGATCTCGGGCCGCGCATCGCCGCCCTGCTCGCGGCCGGGCACACGCCGGGACTCGCGACGCTGTTGGTCGGCGCCGACGACGCGAGTAGGCGGTACGTCGGGATGAAGCACGCCAAGGCGGCGGAGCTGGGGTGTCACTCGGTCGACATGCACCTCGGCGCGGACGCGACCCAGGCCGAAGTGCTGGATGCGGTCGAGCAACTCAACGACGACGCGTCCGTCGACGCGGTGCTGTTCCAGTACCCGCCGCCGGCTCACATCGATTTCGAAGCTGCGCTGTTCACGCTCGACCCCGACAAGGACGTCGACGGGATCCATCCGCTGAACCTGGGCCGGCTCGCGTTGTCGATGCCGTGCCCGGTGCCGTGCACGCCGGCCGGGATCGAGGCGCTGCTCGCGTTCTACGAGATCCCGGTGGCCGGTCGGGAGGTCTGCATCCTCGGTCGGGGGGCCACGCTGGGTCGCCCGCTCGCACTGCTGCTCTCGCAGAAGCGGCCGACGGCGAACGCAGCGGTCACCGTGGTGCACACCGGCGTCGCGGACTGGCCCGAGTACACCAAGCGCGCGGAGATCGTCATCGCGGCGGCGGGCGTCCCGGGCATCCTGCAACCTGAACACCTCACGCCGGGTTGCGTGGTCGTCGGCGGCGGCGTCCGGTACGAGGGCCGCAAGCTTCTGCCCGACGTCGACGTCGCCTGCGAAGCCGTCGCCGGATGGATCACG
>JBBQXR010000222.1:0-5950 GCA_038209455.1 Acidimicrobiia bacterium | reverse complement strand
GTGTGATCGAGACCAACTTCTCGCGGCACAACTTCGTCGACGAGGACGGCAACGTCGATCCCGAGCGCCTCGAGAAGTACCGCAAGCGTTTCAGCGCCATGGCGCCGCTCAAGCGCGTCGGTTCCGCGCAGGACGTCGCCGACTCGATCCTCTTCCTCGTCTCCGAGCGGGCATCGTTCATGACCGGCCAGATCCTCCGCCCCAACGGCGGCACCGCGATGCCCTGGTAGGTCTTGGTTCGGACGTGCGTCCCGCGGGACGCACGTCGGATCGAGAGAGGTGCCGCCGGAGTGCTGCGGCTCACTTCCGTACCGCGCATCTCGGATATTCGGCTTGGGTATACAGCCGTATACCCAAGCAAAGTTGCGCAAACGCGGAGACTGACTTTTCGGCCCGCGTCATCGTGGGTCCCGGTTCGGTCACCCGAAGGCGGTCCGGAGCCTGTCGCTTCCAGATTCTGGGACGTCCCGCGGAACGCCGCGCCGTCCCCGGCTACTCCGCGGCGGGGAGGGTGACCACGAGGCGGGCGCCGGGGTAGGCCGGGTCAATCGAGTCGGTGATCTCGACGTGGCCCCCGTGGCGTTCGGTGATCGTGCGCACCATGGCCAGGCCGAGCCCCAGTCCACCGGCATCGCGCGCCCGCCCTTCGTCGAGGCGGGTGAACCGTTCGAAGACCCGCTCGCGGTCGGCCGCCGGGATCCCGGGGCCGTCGTCCTCCACGGTCAGGACCACGCCGTCGGTTGCGGCGAGTGACACCCGAACTGCGGCGGCCGAATGGCGCACCGCGTTGTCGAGGAGGTTGCGTACCACGCGGGTGAGTTGCTCCCGGCTGCCCCGCACCCGACCGGCGGAGACCCGCTCGGTGTTCACCGTGCGGTCGGCGCGGCGGGCACGCGTTGCCTCGTCGAGCACGATGTCGTCGAGGTCGATGGTGGTCGTCGGGAGGTCGGTCTCCTCTTCGCGCGCCAGGTCGAGGAGGTCGTGGACGATCTGCTCCATGCGTTCGTCCTCGGTGAGGATCCGCCCCACCACCGCCGGCCAATCAGCTGATTCCGGATGCGCGAGTGCGACCTCACCCGTGGCGCGGATCGCGGCGACGGGCGACCGCAGTTCGTGCGATGCGTCCGAGACGAACTGGCGCTGCCGCTCCGACGACTGTTGCAATCGGTCGAGCATCTCGTTCATGGTCCGCGCGAGCCGTCCGACCTCGTCCCTTGCGCTCGGTTCGGAGACGCGCTGGTCGAGGCTCGAGTGCGAGATCGCGGTCACCTCGTTGCGGATCGTCTCGACGGGGCGCAACGCGCGGCCGGTCACGCTCCACGCGACGATGGCGACGAACAGGATCAGTCCCGGAATCGTCCACCACAGGGTCACGGTCAGGGTGTGGACCGAACTGTCGATGGCGCTGAGCGTCCCGGCGGCCACCAGAAAACCGGGCACCTGCTGCGCACCGATGTTGACCGGGATGAAGTTGAAGATGCGATTGCCCACGAACCAAACGTGCGGTTCGTCAGCGATCGCCCCGGGGAAGGGGCGACCGTCCGGCCCGACGACCCGGTGATGTTCGTCCTCATGATCCGAGGCGCCCGCGAACCGGGCCCACTGACCGCTGTTGAAGCCCGGCGAGCCACCGAGAATGGTGCCGGCGCGGTCGACGACGACGATCGCGAACCCCGACGGCGCGGGCACGGGCAGCGGGTCGGTGATGCCCCGGTGTTCGAAGCGGTCGAACGCGTCCGCCAACGCGACGCGGCTCGCCGACTGCGCGTCTTCGCGGAGCGATGTCCGCACCGCGCGCACGATGATCCAGGACGACAACATCAACGCGAGCGCGACCACCACGGTCGCGGCCACGGTGATCCGGACCCTGACGGTGCCCCACGACCTCGTTCGGCGACGCACGGAGCTACTCGCCGGTGGCGTCAGCCGGCGCGTCGACCGTCGGTTCGTCGGCGATGAGGCGATAGCCCGCGCCGCGCACCGTCAGGATCGTCAGCAGCCCGAACGCGGCGTCGATCTTCTTGCGGAGGTACCCGATGTAGACCTCGACGATGTTCGGATCGCCGGAGAAGTCGATGCCCCACACCTCGTCGAGGAGGGTGGTCTTGGGCACGATCGCGTCGGACCGCCGCATGAGCAGTTCCAACAACGCGTATTCGCGCGCGGTGAGCTCGACCGACGCGTCGCCACGCCGGCACTCGCGGGACGCGGGGTCGAGGCTCAGGGTTCCGACGGTGAGCACGGTCGGGCGGGGAGTGGAGCCACGCCGCAGCAGGGCCCGCAACCGCGCCACCAACACGACGAACGAGAACGGCTTGCTGAGGAAGTCGTCGGCGCCGGTGTCGAGCGCCTCGGCCTCGTCGAGTTCGCCGTCCTTCGCGGTGAGCATGAGGATCGGTGTCCACACGCCCTCCTCCCGGAGGGTCCGACAGACCTTGAAGCCGTTCATGCCGGGCAGGAGGATGTCGAGGATGATCGCCGCGTAGGCGGTCTCTCGTGCCCGCCAGAGGCCGTCGGTGCCGTTGTCCACCACGTCGACGTCGAAGCCTTCCGCGGCGAGCCCGGTGGCCAAGGCCTGGGCGATATTGGCTTCATCCTCGACCACGAGTACTCGCACCCGGTGATGCTGCCACGGTCGCGGCCTGTGGCCGGGCCAGCGCTGAGATTGCCCTGAAGGGCCGCGTGCCGCTCCGGCGACGTAGAGTGGCCGCCCCGAATCGAAAGCCACAGATGACTGCGACGTTCGCCGAACTCGGCGTCTCGGCCCCTCTCGCCGAGGCCCTTGCGGCCCAGGGCATCCACGAGCCCTTCCCCATTCAAGCCCTCACCATCGCCGACGCCCTGGCGCGCCGGGACGTGCTCGGCAAGGCCAAGACCGGCTCCGGCAAGACCCTTGCCTTCGGTCTGCCCCTCCTCGACCTCGTCGACAAGGCCCAGCCCCAGCGACCGCACGGGCTGGTGCTCGTCCCGACCCGGGAACTCGCGAACCAGGTCTGCGAAGTGCTCGCGCCGCTCGGCAAGACCCTCGGCCTGTCGGTGAAGGCGTTCTACGGCGGCGTCGGTATGGACCCCCAGGTCGAGGCGCTCGGTAAGGGTGTCGACGTGCTCATCGGCACGCCGGGTCGGCTCATCGACCTCATGGAGCGCGGCGAGCTCTACTTCTCGAACGTGCAGGTCCTCGTCCTCGACGAGGCCGACCGCATGGCCGACATGGGCTTTCTCCCGCAGGTCCAGAAGATCCTGCATCGCGTCGAGGGTGAGCATCAGACCATGCTCTTCTCGGCCACGCTCGACCGGGGGATCGACCGGCTGGTCGCCCGCTACCTGAAGGACCCGCTCTCGCACGAGGTCGAGTCCGACGACGAGACCGTCGACGAGATGCACCACCACTTCCTCCTCGTCCACCAGATGGACAAGATCAAGGTCGTGGCCGCGATCTCACGCGGCGTCGACCGCACGCTCGTGTTCTGCCGGACCAAGCGGGGTGCCGACAAGGTCGTCGAGCAGCTGATGCGGGAACGCATCAAGGCCGGCGCGATCCACGGTGACCTCCGCCAGGCCGCTCGCGAACGCGCGTTGGCCGACTTCTCCGACGGCAAGCTGCCCGTCCTCGTCGCCACCGATGTCGCCGCACGCGGAATCCACGTCGACGGCGTCGATGTGGTCGTCCACTACGACCCGCCCGAGGACCACAAGGCCTACATCCACCGTTCGGGTCGTACCGCCCGCGCCGGGGAAGTCGGTGTGGCCGTGATGCTGTCGATGTGGAACGAGGAGAACGAGGTCCGGGTGATCCAGCGGCGGTTGCAGTTGGAGCGTCCGATCGTCGAGGTGTTCTCCAACGACCCGCGTCTGGCCGATCTGCGCAACTGGGAGACCGCCGGCGACGAAGCCGTCGTCTGACCGGTTCGGTCAGCGGCCCTCGAACTTCGGGGCGCGCCGCTCCATGAAGCTCAGCAGGCCTTCCTGGAAATCCTGCGTCCGCATCAACGAACGGAGTTGCAACAGCACGTGCTCCGAGTGGGTACGGAAGTCCTCGTTCATCCCGGCCCGGAACAGTCGCTTGATCGACTGCACCGCCAGCGGCGCGTTCGCCGCGATCTCTCCGGCCCAGTCGTTCGCGGTCGCCATGAGGTGCTCGTCGTCCACGACGTCGTTCACCAGGCCGAGCGTCTTCGATTCCTCGGCGCTGAGATCGCGACCGAGGTAGGCGATCTCCGCCGCCTTGGCCCAGCCCACCAGGCGGGGCAGGTACCAGGTGCCGCCGCTCTCGGGCACGATGGCCCGCTTCGCGAACCCGGGGAGCAGTCGAGCGCTCGCCGCCGCGAGCCGGAGGTCGCACCCGAGCGCAAGGTCCAACCCGTAGCCCGCCGCGGCGCCGTTGAGGGCGGCGATCACCGGTGTGTTCATCTCGTGCAGCGTGATCGTCGGCAGGTCCGAGGTCCGCGCCAGGTCGCTACCGCCGCCGGGACTCACCGAGCCGCCACCGCCGATTCCGGTACCGGCCATGGCGTCCTTGATGTCGAGGCCGGAGCAGAACCCGGCGCCCGCGCCGGTGAGGATGGCGACCCGGACCCCGCGGTCGCGCTCGACCCGCTCGATCGCCTCGCCGAGTTGCACCAGCATCAGCACCGAGATCGCGTTGCGCCGGTGTGGGCGGTTCAGGGTGATGGTCGCGACATGACCGTCGACGTCGTACAGGACCTCGGGTTCCGTCGCGTCAGTCACGGAGGGTCCCTCGATGGTCGCGCGGCCGAGCCGGGCGGAGCACTCGCCGGTCCGCCGGGTGACGTTTCGCGCTCGCGGCGACGTGGTGCGAGGTCCGTATCGGCATCACCCGCACGTCGGCGTCGGCGTCGTCGGCCTCGATCACGTCGATCATTCCCCGACGCCGCGCCTCGCGATGAGCTCGCAGGCGTTCGATCCGCCGGGCGCGCTGGCGGCGGACGGCCCGCCGACGCAGGACGACCACGACGGCGAGGAGGACGAGCAGCAGGATCCCGCCGCCCTTGAGGACTGACGACCACGACGACCCCGAGTCGGAGGCCGTCTTGGTCGTCGCGGCGACCGGTATCGTGTCCGCCGAACCGCCGGCCGCCGGTACTCCAGCCGCGAGCGACGCTGACTGCTTCTTCGCGGTGGTCGTGCGCGCGGACTTCGTTGCCTTGGTGCTCGGCGTGCCCGCCGGCTTGGTCGCGGCCCCCTTGGACGCGGCCGTCCCGGTGCCGAACGGGTGGGGAAGGTTGGCGAACGAACCCGTGCGGCCGTCGATCGGTGCGATGCGCACCGGCGGGATGTGGACGGGCTGTGGCCCACCGTCGGCTCCGGCGAATCCCTGGTCGAGCAGGTAGCCAGCCCATCCGGTGTCGTCCCACGTACCCATGACGACTGCGATGAGGGTGCGGCCGTCGCGCTTTGCGGCGGTGATCAGCGTCCGGCTCGCCTGGTCGGTGAACCCGGTCTTGAGACCGATCGCACCCGGGTAGGTGGTGAGGAAACCGCGGTTGTGGTTGACCAGGCGGCGACCGGCACCCGTCGGATCGGTGAACTCGTAGGTGACCAGACTCGCCGGCCCCGCGATCGCCGGCACCGACAGTGCGTTGCGGGCGATGATCGACAGGTCGTACGAACTCGAGGTGGTCCCGCCCTCGAAGCCCGCGGCGCCGTCGAGGCCCGCGGGGTCATGGAACGACGTGTCCTGCAACCCGAGTCGGTGGCCGGTCTGGGTCGCCATCTTCGCGAACCCGGCCAGACTGCCGCCTGCGTTCTCCGCCAGCGCGTACGCGGCGTCGTTGGCCGAGATGATCATGAGGGAGTGCAAGGCCTGGTCGAGGGGCCAGATGCTGCCTTCCTTCATGTCGATCTTCGACGCGGGCTGACTCGCCGCCAGCGCACTCACGTGCAGCGGGGCATCGAGGGGGAGGTGCTCGAGCGCCGTCAGCGCGGTGAG
>JBBQXR010000221.1:0-6057 GCA_038209455.1 Acidimicrobiia bacterium | reverse complement strand
CACGGCATCAGCTCGGCCCGTTTGCGGAACGTGACCCCGGACGCGAGGAGGCGGGTCTCCTCGTCGGCGAGGTCCTCCACCTGGAGCCAGATGCGCACACCATCGGTCGACGGTCGGGTCACGCCGATCGTCAGTTCCAGGAACCCGCCGCCGAGAAAATACACGACCCCGGTGACGTGGCCGGCGGCTCCGTACTCGCGGTAGATCTTCAGCCCGAGCGTCGTCTCGTAGAACGCGCGGCTGCGCGCGAAGTCGGAGACGGCGATCAGCGTGCGACTACTGAGTACTTCCACCCGACGAGTATCGCGTGAGTTTGCGCCGGGCAGCATCAGGTCGGGTCGGATGATGCCGGGTGTTGTGCGCGGTGGACGTGGACGCGGGCGTGGGCGAGCGCCTCGTCGAGCGTCTCGAAGCAATGACGCTCGTGCGCGAGCCGGTCGAGGGCACCGACGGCCCGCAAGACCTTCAGGTGCTCCGGACGTGGTCCCTTCAGGAGCACCGTGATGTGTCGGGCCTCGAGTTCGGCGACGATCTCCCCCAGCGCGTGCGCGCCGGTGGCATCGAGCATCTGGAGTTGCGGGAGCCGCAGGATCACGACCCGAACGTCGGAGACTGCCGTGAGTTCGGTGAGGAAGCGCTGCGCGGCGCCGAAGAAGAGGGCGCCGTCGATCCGATAGGTGACGATGTGGTCGGCGAGCAACGCTGCTTCCAGATCGGTCGTGATCTCGCCGGCTGGTGCTGCCCCGGGCTCACCGATCAGCGGGTTGGACCGGGCGAGGGTACGGAGCGCGAGGAACGCGGCGACGGCGATCCCGATCTCGACGGCGACGATGAGATCGAAGGCGATGGTCGCAATGGCGGTGAGTGCGAACACGAGTGCGTCCGATCGGGTCGCTCGCACCACCGACCGAATGTTGTGGATCTCGACCATGCGCACGGCGGTGACCATCAAGACTCCCGCCAGCGCGGCCAGCGGGATCTTCGCGACGAGACCATGGCCGAGGTACACGACGCCGACGAGCACCACACAGTGGACGAGCGCCGAGACGCGGGTGCGCGCACCGGCCCGGACGTTGACGGCGGTGCGGGCGATCGCACCAGTTGCCGGGATCCCCCCGAACAGGGGCGACGCGATGTTGGCGAGGCCCTGGCCGAACAGTTCCCGGTCGGGGTCGTGGCGGGGGGCGTCGGACATGCCGTCCGCAACCTTGGCCGACAACAGCGATTCGAGCGCGGCGAGCACGGCGACCGCGAGCGCAGCGGAGAAGAGTTCGCTCACCTGGCCTGCGGAGAGGGACGGCAGCGACGGAAGGGGGAGTGACGACGGCAGCGCGCCGATTCGGTTCACCGGGAGGGACAACAGCTCGGCGACCCCCGTCGCGATCACCACGGCGATGAGCGAGGCCGGGAGGGAGCGATGCAACCGGGGCAGCACCGTCATGAGGACCGCGACGAGGACCACGAGACCGAGTGCCGCCGGCGTGCCGCTCCCGAACGCGTCCACGACAGCGCGCCCGGCGACGAGCGCGGCGTTCTCACCCGCGGGCTTCACGACCCCGAGCGCGTTGGGAACCTGCTGGAGGAAGATGATCGTTGCGATCCCGACCGTGAATCCCTCCACCACCGGCCACGGGACGTAGGCGAGATACCGTCCGGCGCGCAGGAGCGCGGCCGCGATGATCAGCACTCCGGCCATGATCGCCACCACCGCAACGGCGGCCTTGCCGTAATGGGCGACGATCGGCACGAGGACCACCGTCATCGCGCCGGTCGGGCCGGAGACCTGCAGGTTCGAACCACCGAACACGGCGGCAACCGCGCCGGCGACGATCGCGGTCATCAGACCGGCGGCCGCCCCCATGCCGGTGGTGACACCGAAGGCGAGGGCCAACGGCAGTGCCACGATGCCGACGGTGAGACCGGCGACGATGTCGGTCTTCCAGGACTTCGAGAGTCCGTCGTAGTCGGACCGACGCGGTCGGAGACGGCCGACGGCTTCGAGCGGATTCACGGTGTGTCGGTCGGTGTCGCCATGCCGGCCAACAGCTCGTTCGATTCGCGGAGCGAGTTGATCAGCAACCGCCTGGCCGCGGCCAGGACCTCGATCAGCTCCGGGTCGCGGATCGTGTAGATCACCGAGGAGCCGACTTTGCGAGTGGTCACGAGACCGGCCCGGCGCAGGACGCCGAGTTGCTGGGAGAGGTGGGACGACTCGATGCCGACGAGCGGCTGGAGTTCACCGACCGACCGTTCCCCCTCGGCCAGGATCTCGAGGGCGCGGATCCGGGCCGGATGTGCCAGCGCACGGAACAACTCGGCCTTGATCTCCGAGATCGGCTGGGTCACGCCCAGCGTGGATTCGGTCATTTCGCGACCACCTGATCAGACGACTATCTGACAATATTATCAGGTTCAGGGGTCCCCGAACGAATCGGCAGCTCCCGGTCACGCGGTGGAGTCGCCGTGCTCCTCGAGTTTCGTGGCGAAGACCGCCGCCTGGGTCCGCCGTTCCATCCCGAGCTTGGTCAGCAGATTCGACACGTAATTCTTGACCGTCTTCTCGGCGAGATACATGCGCTCGCCGATCTGGCGGTTGGTGAGACCCTCGGCGATCAGGGTGAGGACGCGCTTTTCCTGGTCGGTCAGCGACGCGAGACGTGCGTCCTCGGCCGGCGGGGTGCGGAGTCGATCGAGCACCCGCGCGGTGACCTCAGGATCGAGCAACGACTGACCCTGCGCCACGCGCTGCACCGCGTCGACGATGTCGGTGCCCTTGATCTGCTTCAGGAGGTATCCCGACGATCCCGCCATGATGGCCTGGAACAGCGCCTCGTCGTCCGAGAACGACGTCAGCATCACGCATTGGATCTCAGGGTGGCGCGATCGGATCTCGCGGCAGACCGAGACACCATCGCCATCGGGCAAGCGGACGTCGAGCACCGCCACGTCGGGCTTGGTGGGGGGAATCCGGGATAGCGCTTCGGCCACGGTTCCGGCTTCGCCGACCACCTCGATCCGGCCCGAACTCTCGAGGAGGTCACGCACCCCGCGCCGCACGATCTCGTGGTCGTCGAGGAGGAACACCCGGGTCAGTCTCTCGGCCATCGGGTCAGCGTAAGGCTCCGGGCCGCGCCTCGGGGCGGCCTGAGGGCTCAGGGTACAAAGTCCCGGGGACAGGGTGCGGAGGGCCCTCGTCGGTCGACGCGCAACCGATCACGATCCGACGAGGAGGTGCAGCCATGCATGTACTCGTGATGGAATCGACCCCGGGCGCCGCGCAGGTGGCGATCAGCGACCTGGAGCAAGCGGGACACCACGTTCACCGTTGCCACGAAGCGGGTGATCGGCCCTTCCCGTGTACCGGGTTGGCGTCCGGTTCGTGCCCGTTGGAGACGGCTCCCATCGACGTCGTGGTGACCGTCAGGGACCATCCGCGAGTGCAGCCGAGCCCGATCGAGGACGGCGTGGTGTGCGCGCTCCGGCGTCGGGTTCCGGTCGTCGTGTCGGGCCAAGCGCTCATGAACCCGTTCGAGGCGCTCGGCGCGGTTGCTTCCGACGACGACGTGGTGGCGGCGTGCGAGAGCGTGGCTCGCGGGCCACAAGCAGGCCACACGAACTGTGCGCAGTTGGCGCTGGCCGAGCTGCTCGAGCTGCACGGGTTCGGCGCCGACCAGGGGGACGTGTCGGTGTGTCGCGCCGACGGCCGCCTCGAAGTGCGGGTCGTGGTGGACCCGGCCGTCCCCCAGCCGATTCGTCGGATGGCCGCTGTGCGGATCACCGGGGGATTACGTACCTACGACCCCTACGCCGCAGGGATCGACATCAGCTGCGAGGAGCGGTCCGGGCGCTCGGCCTGAGCCGACGGGGTCAGCACATGTCGGGGATCGGTCACGTCCGTGCGAGGGGTCGGACGTGGCCGAGACTCGAACACCCCGTTGGTTTGTCCGAGCCCGGCACGATTGTCACACTGGTCCTCGACCGGCGGCGATCCGCTCCACGGCGAGGGCGACCATTATGCAAGGCGAGATCCTCGAGACCCGCGGGACGACCGACTCGGAATCACCCGACGGCGAACTCGACGACGCGATGATCCGCCAGGTCGTCGACGCGGCGCCGGACGGCATCGTCGTCGCCGACGACCAGGGTGTGATTCAACTCATCAACACCCGGGTCGAGGAACTGTTCGGGTACACGCGAGCGGAACTCGTCGGTCGAATGGTCGAGGTCCTCGTCCCGGACCGGTTCCAGGGGGTGCACGAAGGTCACCGCGTCGGCTACGCGACCGACGCGCGTCCGCGCTCGATGGGCGTCAGGTCGCTGCTGTACGGACGGCGACAGGACGGTACCGAGTTCCCGGTCGAGATCAGCTTGAGTCCGATCTGGACCGGCGCAACGTTGCAGGTCGTCGCGGCGATCCGTGACATCACCGAACGGATTGCGATCGAGGCCCACGCGCGCCGGATCCAACAGGTACTGGATGCGACGAACGACGCGGTGTACATCTTCGCAACGTCCGAACCGGGCCTGGTGTACGTGAACCAGGGGGCGGTCGCACAGGTGGGGTACTCGGGTCCCGAACTCGCCGGCATGTCGTTGTCGGATCTGACGCCCGAGCTGAGCGAGTCCGATTTCCAGGCGTTGCTCGACACGCTCGATCCGAACGCGGGATCGCTGCTCACCCGCACCACGGTCCTGCGGCGGAAGGACGGCCGGGACATCCCGGTCGAGATCGTGATCCAGGCACTCACGGTCGACCGCCACGACGCGTCTCCGACGGTGGTGGCAATCGCGCGCGACATCGGCGAGCGACTCGACGCCGAAGCGCGCGACCGTGAGCGCGACCGCGAGGTGCAGGTTCTCGAGGACCGGGAGCGCATCGCGCGCGACCTGCACGACTTGGTGATCCAACGGCTCTTCGCCGCTGGGATGTCGGCGCAGTCACTCCACGCCCGCTTGTCGGATCCGGCGCTCGCCGATCGTGCCTCGGGCATCGTCGATGCGCTCGACGCCACCATCTCGGAGATCCGCACGACCATCTTCGGGTTGCAGCAGCCGATGGTGGCTGGGACCGGCTTCCGGGAGCGTCTCATGGCAGTGGTCGAGGAGCAGCGGGTGCACCTCGGCTTTCCTCCGCACGTGTACTTCGATGGGCCGCTCGAATCGTTCGACGAGACGATCATGGCCAGTGCCCTCGCCATCCTGCGCGAGGCACTCTCCAACGTCGCCCGCCACGCCGAAGCGTCCAGCGTGGAGATCACGGTGCTCGCACACGACGATCTCGTCATCCGGGTGGTGGACGATGGTCGTGGTGTCCGTCCGGATCCCGGTATGGGTCATGGCATCGGCAACATGACCGAGCGGGCGCGAGAACTCGGGGGCACCTTCGAACTGCGCTCCACTCCGGATGGCGGCACCCACCTCGAGTGCCGGATTCCGATCATCGAGACCTGAGCGTCATTGCGACGTTGCGTCGCCCGTGATCGTGGCGAGTGCTTGCCGCAGGATCGACGCGAAGCCTGCGGGTTGTTCGAGGGGCACGTAGTGGCCGGAGTCTGCGACGAGATGGAAGCGCCGGCCCGCGCCGTACGCCAATCGCCGGACCGTTGCCGGTGACGGTGTCCGGTCCTGATCGCCGCTGATCGCGATGAGCGGCTTGGACCATCGAGCGGCGAACTCGGCGCGGTCGTTTCGATCGTGGAAGGCCCGGACCCCGCGCGCGAGCTCGACGGCGGAGTGTGCGGACGCCTGGCTGCGCGCGCACTCGATCACCGTCGCCGACGCACGGCGTCCGAAGCACGGGCGCCAGTAGGTGTCCCAAGCCCCGGCGACTCCGTCGAGCTCGAGGGTGCGGAGTGCCTCGTCACGCGCCCTCGGGTCGGCTCTCACGCCCGCCTTCGCCCCGACCAGAACGATCGCCGCGACGCGATCCGGTGCAGTCCGGGCCACCTCGAGGGCGCAACTGCCACCGACGGAGCAGCCGACCACCACCAGCGGCCCAGGACCGGCGAGGTCGAGGACGCCCTCGGCCCACGTTCCGGTCGACTCGCCGAAGGGGTA
>JBBQXR010000220.1:0-6113 GCA_038209455.1 Acidimicrobiia bacterium | reverse complement strand
GACCCGGCGCGAAGTCAGCCTCGACGACGTCTTCGTCACTCTGACCGGCACGTCACGCCGCGACGACGAGGCCACCACCGACGCTGCGGAGGGGAACCGATGAGCAACAGCCTGATGAACGACGCCACCGTGCTCGCACGGCGCAACCTCGAGCACATCCGGCAGGTGCCGGAGAAGCTCACCAACGTCACGATCCAGCCGCTGATGTTCGTGCTGCTGTTCGCCTACGTATTCGGTGGCGCGATCCGCGTGCAGGGCGGGAACTACAACGAGTACCTCATGGCCGGGATCCTCATCCAGACCCTGGCCTTCGCCATGATGGGCCCGGCGATGTCGGTTGCGACCGACTTCCAGGAGGGCGTGATCGACCGGTTCCGGTCACTCCCGACTCGTCGCTCGGCCTATCTGCTCGGCCACTACTTCGCGGAGATGCTCGGTTCGCTCCTCACGATCGTGATCCTGCTCGGCACCGGTCTCATCGTCGGCTGGCGTACCCACGCGAGCGTCCTCGAGGTCACCGAGGGGATGCTGCTCCTGCTCGTCTTCGCCTCGGGGGTCGTGTGGATGGGACTGTGGCTCGGCGTGCTCGTGCGTTCCCCCGACGCGGTGATGGGCATCGGATTCGTGATCGTGTTCCCGCTCACGTTCGTCTCCAATGCGTTCGTGCCGATCAGTTCGATGCCGACGGTGCTCCAGTGGATGGCCGTGATCAATCCGGTGAGTGTGCTGATCGCGGCGATGCGCGAACTGTTCGGCAACCCGGTGACGCCGGTGACCAAGCACGTCTGGCCGATCGACCATCCGGTGGCTGCGGCGTGGATCTACAGCATCGCTCTCGTGGTGCTCGGTTGGGTCATCGCCCAGCACCGCTACCGCGCCCGCACCACCGACTGATCCGACGAGTCCGGTGGATACGGGCAGTGGCGGCAACCGCTGCCACAGCACTCCCCGCGAGCGGCGAGCGTCGCCGCGGTCATCACGTCGTACCCCGTGACCGGATCGCGATACGTCGGCGCACCGGCCGCGACAGCCTCATCGTGCGCCCGCTGGGCGGCCGCCGGGATCACGGGATCATCAGCAACATCGACGGTTACGCCTGCCGCCCGACCAGCCCGAGCATCCGCGTGGATGCGTCGGCGTCGGGCGCCACGTCCACCTCGGGGCCGCAGACGCCGGGACTCCGCAGCGCCGGACCGAAGGCCGCCGCGCCGGCCATGACGCGTTCGGCATCGGTCTCGGGGATCGTCTCGTCACCACCGGTCGCCCGCGCCAGATCCCATCGGTGCACCACGAGGTCGAAGCACGCGAAGCGCTCGATCGCCGATGCGAACGTCGAGGTGCCGAAGACACCCTCGAAGGTCTGGGTGGCGAGCGCGGGATCTTCGAGGACCGCCATCACCGAGTCGAAGGCGACGCGCAGCGCGCGCTCAGGATCGTCGGCCACCGGCGGGATCACCGCGGCCTCGCGACCGACGAACGGCAGGAACAAACCCTGCACGTTGGCCACGTGCTCCACCACGCCGAGCGCGGTCCACCCCTCACACGGCGACGGGTCCGACCACCGGTCGGCCGGGACGGCTCGCACCGCAACCACGAACTCGTCGGTCAGCCGTCGGTAGAGATCTGCGGTCTCACTCATCGGTACTCGTTTCGTCGGAGGAACGGTTCGGAGCGTTTCACACCGGCCGGCCCTGGAAGTCTTCGATCAGGGAAACCTGCACCCGGTCGGTGCAACGCTCGGCGGCCGCGAACTCGGCCAGCTTCTGGCGGTAGTAAGCGTCGCGCAGATCACCTTCGGTGGCGGCGTTGTACGTGGGATAGAGCGCACGCCGGTCCCGGCTCGACCGATTGGGACCGCTGCGATGCGGCGTGCGGGAGTGGAACCAGAGCGTGGAACCGGCCGGGACGGGGACCGGTTCCCACGCGAGGTCAGCGACGACATCCGTGCGGATGCAGCCGCGATCATCCACCGGGAGCACGCGGTCGAATGCCTCCGACACCACCTCGAGGCAACCGTTCTCTCCGTCCGCATCGTCGACCGCGACCATGCACGACACGTGCGACTCGACGAAGCGGTACGCAGGCGCGTCCTGGTGGGGTGCGTACCCCGCGCCACCGGCAGCCTTGTAGTTGATCTTCTCCTTGTAGAGCACTGCGGGCTCTCCCAGGAGCGCGCTCGCGGTTCGCAGCATCGCGCCCTCGGTGAGCAGCGCCCGGAGGCCCGGGTGGAACGGCACGAAGTTCTCGGTGCGGCAGAGGCGAGGGCCGGTGTCGGTCTGTTCCCGGTAGTGGAGCCAGCCCCCGTCGTCGGACCACGCCATAATCTGGTCGACCCAGCCGCGCAGACGCACCGTTGCCTCGTCATCGAGGGTCCGGGTCATCACCCAGCCGTGATGGCCGAAGAACTCGACGGCCGCCGCGTCCGGCGCCGCGAAGACGGGTGTGGTCACTCGGCCAGGGTACGCGTCCCGATCCCGCCGCCGGCCTTCGACGCCGCCGAGGCTTCCGCGGTCGCCACCGTGACTCCGTAACCCGCGAGGGTCCGGGCCACCGCCTCCGACCACGCGGTCGGCTCGACCCCGAAGACCACTGTCGTCTCGCGGGCGTCCACCACGAAGGGGCGTTCGAACTGATGCAGGACCTCCGGCAGTTCCCGGACGACCGGGACGACGAGTCCGGCCATCCGGAGCGCGGTGCGGGAGAGCACTCCCAGGCGGGGCGTCGGCACGCCGGCGGCCGCCGCGATGGACGTGATCGCCTCGCGCTGGCTGAGCGGCGGACCGGAGGGGACGATCCAGGCCCGACCCCAGGACAGGTCACCGCTCCCGAGCGCCACGAGCGTGCGGGCGACGTCGGGGACGAACGCCCACGAGTGGGGCGCGTCGAGTGACCCGAAGACGCGTACCGTCTTGCCAGCCAGGAGCCGCGGGATCACCCGGTCGCCCAGATGCGCCTGGGCCCCCGAGTCGGGGCCGATGTAGTCGGACGCCCGGGCCTCGGTGACCCGCACCTTCCCCGCCGCCTGCGCGGCAAGGGCCGCCTCCCACATCCCCCGACGGATCCGACCCTTCGTTCCCGTGGCGCGGAGCGGCCGGTCAGCCCGGATCGGTCCGTCGACCGGCCCGTACCCGTAGAGATTTCCCATCGTCACGAGATCGGCGCCGTGGGCTACGGCGGCCCGCAGGATCGCATCCGCAAGGGGCGGCCACTCGAGCTCCCACCGGTGGTAGTGCCGCGGGTTGGCGCAGTTGTAGACGGTCGTGGCACCGCGCGCGACCTCGGTCAGGGCTGTGGCATCGGTGGCGTCGAGACCGACCGCCCGCACCCGGGCATCCTGCGGTGCCCGCCCCGACCCCGAGACGATCGTCACCTCGTGTCCGGCGTCGGCGAGAAGACCCGCCACTCCTCTCCCGACTGCACCCGCTCCGACCACCAGTTGTTTCGCCATGTTCCCGCTCCTGTGAGTTCAGAGAGCACTGCTCTCGCTGTTCGTTCACGATCGCGCCAGCACGGACAAATGTCAAGAGCACTGCTCTCACTTCTTGTCACCGCTCCACTCTTGGGCGATGATGGGTCCATGCCACCGGCCACCGCCCGGGCGCGGGTCCGCGCCGAGATCACGAGCGAGATCCTCGACGCCGCCCGTCGCCATCTGGCGGCAGAGGGTGCGGCGTCGTTGTCGTTGCGCGCCGTCGCGCGCGATGTCGGGATGGTCTCGAGCGCCGTCTATCGCTACTTCCCGAGCCGGGACGACCTGCTCACCGCGCTGATCGTCGACGCGTACAACGGACTCGGTACGGCGGTCGAGGAAGCTGAGCGCCGCACCCCTCGCGGTCGCCACTTCCGGCGCTGGATGACCGTCGCCCGCACGGTGCGCGAGTGGGCGATCGCCCATCCGCACGAATACGCACTGATCTACGGCAGCCCGGTGCCCGGCTATCAGGCGCCGGCCACCACGATCGCGCCCGCCACCCGGGTCGCGCTCGTACTCGTGCAGTTGCTGATCGACGCGCAGGCGGCGGGCACCCTGGTCGAGTTCCCACCGGCTCGGGCGCCCGGGAAAGCCCTGGTGCGCGACCTCGATCGCCTCGCCGACGTGTTCACCGGAGTGCCGGAACCGACCATGGTGCGGTCGCTCACCGCCTGGGCGTCACTGTTCGGCACGGTCACCTTCGAACTGTTCGGCCAGTTCAACAACGTGATCGGCACCCCGAGCCAGTACTTCGAAGCGGCCATGAACGAGTTGGGGGTCTTCGTGGGCCTCATCCCGGATTGACGGCGCCGCCATCCGGGCTTTCTCTCCGAGTTGCCCGGGAGTCGCTCCCTAGAATCGAACGCTCATGATCGGAGTCGTCGACTACCGCGCCGGCAATGCACCCAGCGTGATGTTCGCGCTGTCCCGACTCGGGATCGACGCCACCCTCGTCGCCACCCCCACCGAGGTCGAAGCGGTCGATCGCATCATCCTCCCCGGCGTCGGCGCCGCCACCGCGACCATCGCGTCACTGGAGGAGTCCGGCTTCGTCGGTGTGCTCCGTCAGCGCGTCCTCGACGGTGCGACGCCGTTCCTCGGCATCTGCATCGGCCTCCAGGTGATCTTCGAGCGGAGTGAAGAAGGCCCTACCGAGACCCTGGGTTGGGTTCCCGGCGTCGTGACGCGCTTCCCGAACACCGACCGCGTCCCCCAGATCGGTTGGAACCGGGTCGACTGCACGCGTCCCCACCCGCTCACCGCCGGGCTGCCGCCCGACCCGTACTGCTACTTCGTCAACAGCTTCTACGCCACGCCGGCCGATCCGGCTGCCGTGCTCGGCCGCACCACCTACAGCGTCGACTTCTGTTCCATGGTGGCCGCCGGCAACATCGCGGCCACCCAGTTCCACGCGGAGAAGAGTGGCGAGGTCGGGTTGCGGATCCTTGCCAACTTCGCGACCTGGGACGGTGGCGAATGCTGACCAAACGCCTGATCGCTTGCTTCGACGTGATCGACGGTCGCGTCACCAAGGCCCAGAACTTCCAGGACAACATCGACGTCGCCCCCGCCGCCGAGCTGGCCCAACGGCTGTACGCCGACCAGATCGACGAGATCGTCTTCTACGACATCCTCGCCAGTGCCCAGCAACGCATGATCGACCTCGACACCGTACGCGAGGTCGCCGAGCACGTCTTCGTCCCGTTCACGGTGGGCGGCGGCATCCGCGACCTCGACGACATGTTCGCCGTCCTCAAGGGTGGCGCCGAGAAGATCAGCATCGACTCGATGGCGGTGCGCAACCCAGAGATCATCCGCTCCGGGGCCGAGGCCTTCGGCAACCAGTGCATCGTGCTCTCGACCCAGGTGAAGCGCGTCGGTGTCAGTGCGTCGGTGCCGAGCGGGTACGAGGTCTTCATCGACGGCGCTCGCACCGCAACCGGCATCGACGCGGTGGAATGGGTCAAGCGAGGCGCCGACCTCGGTGCCGGTGAGATCGTGGTCAACAGCATCGACGGTGACGGCACCGCCGCGGGTTACGACCTCGCGATCACCCGCGCGGTAGCCGATGCCGTCACCGTTCCGGTCATCGCGTCGGGCGGCGCAGGCACCGTGGATCACATCGCAGCCGGGCTCACCGATGGCGGTGCCAGCGCGGCGATCATCAGCTCGATCCTCTATTCGCCCCGACTCGACCGCAACGTCGGGGTGCGGGAGCTGAAGCTCGGATTGGCCGAACGCCACGTGCACATGCGGCCGTGGATCGAGTCCGACCCGGACCGATCGGTCAGCTGATCGGTCAGCTTGCTGCGAGGTGCCCCGGATCCCAGTCGACGCGCGGCGCGTCGGACCACAACCGCTCGAGGTCGTAGTACTCGCGCGTCTCGACGCCGAAGACATGCACCACGAGTACTCCGTAGTCCATCAGCACCCAGGACGCGTCGGCCAGCCCCTCGGTACTCCGCGGCGAGATGTCGGCCTCGACCTTCAACGCGAACTCGATCTCGTCGCAGATGGCCTTGACCTGACGGGTGTTCGAGCCCGAAGCGAGCACGAAGGCCTCGGTGATCCCGATGATGTCGCCGACGTCGAGCACGACGACGTCGGTGGCGAGCTTTTCGGCCGCAGCGCGAGCGGCGAC
>JBBQXR010000219.1:0-6115 GCA_038209455.1 Acidimicrobiia bacterium | reverse complement strand
CGCAAGACCGCCGCCGACGCCGCGTACATCGCCGTAGGAGCCGGCGTTCTCGGATTCCAGCAGGCCCAGGTGCGCCGCCGCGAGGCCGGCGACCGAATCGTCGCCCTCGCCAAGGACGCGCAGGACACGATCGGCACCCAGACCGCCACCCTGCGGGACCGGGTCACCGGCACTGCCACCACCGGGATCGACACCGCCACCGCCACGATCAAGACGCTGGACCCCCGCGAGTGGGTCGAGCCGGTCATCGGCGACGTCAAGCAGCGGGTCGAGCCGGTCATCGAGCAGCTCAAGGGCATCTCGGTCACTGCACCCGTGCAGGCCATTCCCGAGCAGCTGAACAAGGCCGTCGAGGTCGGCAAGGCCCGCGTGCAGTCTTTCCGCGGCCAGTCGAACAACTAGCTGCACCCAGTCCCTTTTCGTCGGCGCTCCCCCCGCGCTGACGAAGGGCGGAGCCCAACGACCCCTCTCCGGAGGGGGTCGTTGTGGTTCCGATGCCCTGAGCCTGCCCACGTTCGCCGGTAGTGGCTCAGTTTGAATCTGGTAGGTCGATCTCAAGCTCACCGGCAACATCCCGAAGGAGCGCGATCGCCAGCTGCGCATCGAGAAGCGGGACGCTTTCGTACTTCCAGCCGAGGCGGCGTTCACCGCCGACTACGTGGACCGTCCATTGCACCGTGATCTGCCCGCCGTCCGGGAAGTCGCCTTCGAGAGCCATGCGGCTCAGTCTTCCAGTAGTTCGCACATCTCAAGTTGAGATCGGGAATCAACCGGGCGGGCGGTGATGCCAGCCTCGGTGCTCGACGTGGGTCTCCCGGATCGTGCCGATGGCTTGCCGCCAGTCCTCGCGCCGTGGGATTACGTGAAGGTCGCGAAGCATGAACATGAGGACGTCTTCCAGCGTGATCCGAGCGGTTGGAATGTGTGCCCGCTGAAGCCCTGCATCAAGACCGGTTGCCGCGCCGGCTTCGATGTGGAGATGTGGTTCGCGCAGGTCGCCTGCGTGCCAATGCCACGCGAGCATCGTCGCTCCGGCTGGGTCGTCGGGATCGTGCCGGATCAGGTCGTACGCATACCGATGGGTCGTGCACCGAAACGGACCGTTCACCGGGTCCTCGATCACTGAGTACTGCATCGTCGCTATCAGCGCATACTGGTTGGGCACATCAGCGTCGCTCGTAGCCCACATTGGGGCTTGACGATTGAACGTCAGTTTTCGGACCTCATCGAGATCGCCGTTGTGAAGCAGGTGACAGCGCGTCGGCTCGAAGACGCAAGTCAACGCCTCTTTGAGTGGATCTTCGAATGCCTGGACGGCGAGTGCCCGGCTATTCCCCGGCAATGCCTTCGGGCAGCAGCATGAGAACGCGCATCAGGCGAACGTGATCGAGGTCGCCAAGGCGGTCGTCACGGATGCGTTCGTGGAGCTCATCGCCAGAGATCCCGAGGTAGAGCTTGGAGGCATCATCGATGACGGATGCCCACTCACCTGCCGTGGCGTCGTGACTCTCGACTTCGATTCCATTCATGCTGTGACCCCCTCCCGTTCGCTACTGGTGTAGTCCATTGTCGCAGGGGGGTGTGACCACGGCTCGGAATTGTGCCCAAATTCCGGTCCGAATGACCTGGTGATCAGTCCTCCAACAGCTCGCAAAGCTGGCTGATCGACCAGGGGTGGCTCTCGACGCCAGCTGCCATCGCTGGAGTGGTCTTCGCCTTCGCGGCCTTGGTAAGCGTCTGGTGAGGACGACACAGGTTGTAATACGCGAAGTGGAGTGACACTGCGTGCGCGTGGTTCTCGACCTTCTTGCTAAACCCGTTGGTCAGCCGCGTGAAACGGCGCATCCCCATCCGCATCGTCAAGTTCTGACGCTCGACGTAGGAGGTGCTGACCAAGCTCTCGTCGGGGTTGCCGATGACCTTCTTCTTCTGGATCGACTGACACACCGCAGGCGAGTACCGGTGGTCCGTATCGCCCGCGCCGTACTCCTTGATGATCTGCGCGTAGTCGATGTTGTCGCGCCACAAGGCGTCCACGACCGGCGGGTACGAACCGAACCCGTCCGTGGTCAGTTGGATGCGCCGACCCGGCAGGAGGCGTGAGCGAAGGTCTGCGAGGAACTCGTAGCAGTCGACCGTGGTGCGCTCCCCGACAAGCCACGACGGAACCAGCTTCGTGTCCGCGTCGATCGCGACCCATGTCCACACGTCCCCGTAGCCGGGGGTCCCGACGAACTCTTCCGGGACGTTCTTCTGCTTGGAGTAGCAGAAGCTCCAGATCTCGTCGGCCTCAACACGGTCGATCGTGAGGTTCCGGAACGCATGATCCATGTACTCGGTAACCGCGGTGCCCAGGTCGTTCAACAACTTGTCGACCGTGTTCCGAGCCACGCCCGTCGTGCGGCTGGTGGCCCGGATACTCATGCCCTCGACCAAGCATCCGACGACCTGGGTGCGCTGCTCAACACTCAACCTGTTCATACTGAATATTATACTTGAGGCTCCTACGGAAGTCAACATGCATGGTCGGGTATGCATACCTGGCCACGGACCCGCAGAATCCACACCCATCCTGCCTCTGACCAGCGATTTTGGTGCTGGCCACGCGGCACTCTGGAATGCCTGATAGTCTCTGCTTGCCCGAGCAAGGAGACACTATGACAGATCAGACCGAAGCAAGCCAGGAAGCGACCGCGCTGAGCAAACTCGGTGCGAGCAAGGGCGGCCGAGCCCGCGCTGCGAGCATGTCGCCCGAGACGCGGAGCCAGATTGCTCGCCAAGCGGCAGAGGCGAGGTGGGGCTCGACCGTTCCAGCCGCCACACACAGCGGCGAACTTCAGATCGGTGACCGGGTGTTAGAGGTCGCAGTCCTAGAAGGGGAGATCCGAGTAATCAATCAGTCGACCCTCTTGTCTGCTCTGGACCGAGCCGGGAAGTCTCGGCGCGGTTCCGGGCGGGCGATGGAGGGCGAGAAACGCGCGCCGTTTCTATCCGCACAGAACCTTCAGCCGTTCATTTCGGACGAACTCAAGGCGATGGACACTCCGATTGCCTACAAGCAACAAACGGGTGGGCGAGCCTGGGGGTACCAGGCCGAGATGCTGCCGAAGGTATGCGGGGTCTATCTCGATGCACGCGAGGCGGGCGTGCTGGCTCCGAAGCAGCGACCGGTGGCTCGGGCGGCTGAGATTTTGGTGCGCGGGCTGGCCGAGGTCGGCATTGTGGCCCTGGTCGACGAGGCCACAGGCTTCCAAGAGACGCGTGCCCGCCGTGAGTTGCAGCAGATCATGCAGGCGTACATCGCCGAGGAACTACGGCCGTGGCTCAAAGTGTTCCCGGACGACTTCTTCCGCGAGGTGTACCGATTGCAGGGGTGGGAGTACCGGCCAGGTACGTCCAAGCGGACCCCATACGTCGGCAAGCTGGTGAAGAAGTACATCTACGAGCCGCTCCCGCCCGGAGTGATCGAGGAGCTTGAGCGCCGCAATCCTCGCACCGATAAGGGGTACCGGCAGCACAAGCACCACCAGTTCCTCACCGCCGACACCGGCAACCATCACCTGGACCGACAGATCTCCACGGTGACCACGCTCATGCGGATCTCTGAGGACAAGCAGCAGTTTGAAGACTTGTTTGAGAAGGCGTTCCCGCCCCTGAACCCGCGGCTTCCCCTCGTCATCGAGGCCCGCAAGCCGCGCCCAGCCCTAGGGGCGTGACCACCGCGAAGCGGCCGCCTTCTTAGCGATCTCCGACCGTTGCGCTGGGGTCAGCTTCTCCGCTCGGGCCTTGCCGCCGCGCATCCCACCGCGTCGGCCTGACTCGACCGCGGCCGGGTCTTTGCCTTCGTCCGGGTCCGGGACGTCTTCGGCGCCAGTGGCGAAGTCCACGATGGCCTTCGCGCGTTGGTTCACGTCGGTCGGCATCCGCGTCTTTTTGGCCATCAGCCGACCTTGCACCAGCGACTGCGCGGGCCCCGAGGAACCGATGGTGGGTACTCGCGCTCGATCGTCGCGTTCAGCATCCCGCCCCAGAGTGAGTCCACGATGAAATCCCAGATGTCCATACCCTCAGGGTACGGGACCGCGGCCGGGGGTCAAGCCCCGACCAGATTCAAACTGAGCCACTACCCGTTCGCCGGCACGGGTGTCGAATCCCTACGCTGCTCGCATGGTCGTTGCCCTTGCTGGTGGAGTCGGAGCCGCACGTTTCCTGCGGGGACTCGTTCGTGTCGTCGACCCCACGACGGTGACGGCGATCGTGAACACCGCCGACGACGACCGCTTCCACGGACTCTCGGTCTCGCCCGATCTCGACACCGTCACCTACACGCTCGCGGGCGCCGAGCACCCCGAGCAGGGCTGGGGTCTGGCGGACGAGACGTTCACAACGATGGACGCCCTCGACCGGTACGGCGCCGCCACCTGGTTTCGCCTCGGCGACCGCGACCTCGGGACCCACCTCTACCGCACCCGGCGCCTCGACGAGGGAGCGACGCTCACCGAGGTGACGAGCGAGATCACCCGCGCCTGGGGGGTGCAGTCGCGCATTCTCCCCATGTCGGACGACCGGGTGGCGACGCGAATCTCGGTCCGGCGTCCCGGCGGCGAGATCGAGACCCTGGCCATGCAGGAATGGTTCGTGCGTGAGCGCACGGCACCGCCGGTGGTCGACGTCGAGTTCGCGGGCGCCGATGCCTCCGCGCCCGGGCCCGACGTGCTCGCGGCGCTCGAGACCGCCGACACCATCCTGGTGTGCCCGTCCAACCCGGTGATCTCGATCGGCCCGATCCTCGCCGTCCCCGGGATCCGGGACGTTTTGATCCGTCGTCGCGACCGCGTGGTCGGGGTCAGCCCGATCATCGCCGGTGCGCCGGTCAAGGGCCCCGCCGACCGCCTCATGGACCCGCTCGGCATCGAGGTCAGCTGTGTGGGCGTGGCGCAGGCGTACCGCGAGTTCTGCGGCACCCTGGTGATCGACTCCAGCGACGCGGCCCGGGCCGCCGAGGTGGAGGCCGCGGGAGTGCAGGTGATCGTCGCCGACACGTTGATGCGCGACGCGCGCGTCGCGGCGGCCCTCGCCCGGCACACCCTCGACGCCGTCGCGTGAGCCTCCACATCTTCCCGGTCGACGGGATTGCGGAGATCAACCCGGGCGACGCGCTCGGACCGCTGATCCTCACCGCGACCCGCGAGCAGGACACACCACTCGCAACCGGAGACTGTCTCGTCGTGACCCAGAAGATCGTCTCGAAGGCCGAAGGGCGGCTCGTCGAACTCGACCACGCCGACTTCGCGGCGCGACGCGACGTCATCGCGGCCGAGACGGTGCGGGTGCTTCGCCGGCGCGGCGACCTCGTGATCACCGAGACCCGCCACGGGTTCATCTGTGCCAACGCCGGCGTCGACCTCTCCAACGTCGACGACGGTTACGCCGCGTTGCTCCCGGTCGACAGCGACCGTTCAGCCCACCGGATCCGCAACGCGATCCGTGCCGAGGCCAGCATCGAGGTGGGGGTCGTCATCTCCGACACCTTCGGTCGCGCGTGGCGTCACGGCCTCACCGACGTGGCGATCGGTGTGGCCGGCGTCGCCGCGGTGGTCGACCTGCGGGGAGCAACCGACGACCGGGGTCAGGAGTTGCGCGTCACCGAGGTCGCGGTGGCCGACGAAGTCGCCGCGGCTGCGGAACTCGTGATGGGCAAGGCCAAGGGCGTCCCGGTGGCGGTCGTGCGTGGGCTCGAACCGGCCTGGTTCACCGACGGCTCCGTCCGCGACCTGATCCGCCCCGCCGAGGACGACCTGTTCCGGTGATCCGAGGGAAGGCCCACGCGTGTCCGACCAGCTGATCCCGGAGTTCATCCGCGCCCGTCGCTCGATCCGGTTGTTCACTCCGACCCCGGTCGATCCCGATCTGCTCGACACGGCGGTGCGGGCCGCGTGTTCGGCACCTGCCCCGCATCACTCCCGGCCGTGGCGTTTCGTGGTGATCCAGTCCGACGCGGCCAAGCACCAACTGGCAGCGGGCATGGGTCGGCAGTGGCGCGTGGACCTCGCGCGCGACGCCGTGGCCTCGGCCACCATCGACGACCTGGTCGAGCGCTCCCGGGTGAAGATCG
>JBBQXR010000218.1:0-6197 GCA_038209455.1 Acidimicrobiia bacterium | reverse complement strand
CGACCTCACGCTTCGCGGAGTCCGCCCACACCCGCGTGGTAGCGACCCAGTCCGGCGTGTACTTCGGGACGTTCTTCTGCATGAAGGCTTCCTGACCGCGGTGGACGCGGATGACGGACAGCGCACGGCCGGTCAGGACCGGGAGGATCCGATCCGCGATCGCGTCGAGATAGTCGACCAGCGCGCGCTTGGTGGTCTCGGCACCGTCGAACAACGGCTCGTCGAGGTTCGTGAGTTTCACGCCGTCGCGCGATTCGCCGGTGGTGCCTCGAGCCATGGGGAAAACGCTAACGCCGGTGGCCGGCGAACGGGCGGGCCGAACATCCGAAACATCCCGACCGTCGGCAATTGGGTGAGCCGTGCGTCATGAGAAATCCTCGGCGCGCGCTCGGGAATCTGTGTACTGGTTCTGCAAGGGTGTCGCCATGGCTGACCAAAGACCTACTTCGAGTCGCGCGACAACGCCTGGATTCGTCCATCGCAAGAGCACGTATCTCATCGGCGTTCCGGTGATCCTCGTCCTGGCGCTCGTCGGCGGTCCGTTCGTCTACATCAACTTCATCGAAGGTGATCCGCCGGCGAAGTTGAAGTTCAGTGACCAGTCGACCTCGTCCACCAAGCCCGGCGCAACCAACGCGCCTGCGACCGTCGACGGCACGTGGAAGGTCGGTGCCGGATCCCAAGCCGGTTACCGCGTGAAGGAAGTGCTCTTCGGACAGAGCACGGAAGCCGTCGGGCGGACGACTGCGGTCACCGGTCAGTTCACGATCAACGCGACCACCGTCCCCGCCGCGACCTTCACCGTCGACATGACGCAGGTGAAGAGTGATCAGGACACCCGGAACAACCAGTTCCAGGGCCGGATCATGAATACCGCCACGTACCCCAACGCGACGTTCAAGCTCACCAAGCCGATCACCCTCACCTCACTGCCGGCCGACCTCGTCGAGGTGACGGTGCCGGCAACGGGTGAGCTGACGATGCACGGCCAGACGCAACCGGTCACCTTCGACCTGAAGGCCCGCCGGAACGGATCGAAGGTCGAGGTGAACGGGATCATCCCGATCACGTTCGCCGACTACGGAATCGCCAACCCGAGCTTCGGGCCGGCGAATGTGGGGGACACGGGTCAGGTCGAGTTTCTCCTCACGCTCACGAAGTAACTCCGCGACTCGTCGTTGGCGGGTCTGCTATTTCGCAGTGGCCGCCGCGGGTGCCGGGTCGGCGAGGCGGGCATGGATCCAATCCATGATCGCGCCGAGATAGTCGGCCGGGCTCTGCGGATCGGTGTTGACACCCCGCTTGTTGGTCACCACGTGGGTCGAGCAGTCCTTCACCGCGTCGAGGTCGACGCAGACGGGCAGGTTCTTCGACGTGCTGTCGGCGCCTTCGGCTGCGATCGCGAGCCGCATCGGCTCGTGGATGCAGTCGGTGTAGCCCAAGGTCACCGAGCTGCCGTCGCGCAACGGACAGGTGACTGGTGGGGCGCCGCACGTGTTCTGGTCACCGTGGTTCCAGATGTGCAGGATCGGGACGGTGAGCCGACCGCTCGTGACCAGCTTGTCGGCCTCGTTGTTCGGGTTGGCGAGATCGGGGTGGATGCGGGCCGAGATCCCGGCGACCCGCTCCGGACTGTTCGTGTCGGTGCAGATACCGGCCGCGTTGCCGACCGCGAACGCCTCGGCGTTGATGATGCTGGCGTCCGCGATCAATCCGGCAGGCGGGATGCCCTGCTGTTCCATGGCCCACGCCACGCCGAACGTCCCGGCCGATCCCGCACTCCCGCCCTGGATGATGGTCTTGGTGGTCGGGTACTTCGCGCTGGCGTACTGGATCGCGGCCTTGGTCGACGGCAGACCGCTGGTGAGGCGAGCCGCGCCGGTGTCCGTGGTGTTCGGGTTGTGGGGATCTGGCGTCATCGAACCGGCGTAGACGTCGTGGCTGCAGTACGACACCGCGAGGGCGCGGAACCCGGCCGCGTCGTTGCGGATCTCGCCGATCAGCCCGCCGTTCTTCAACCGGCTGATGAGTGACCCCGCGCTCTCCTCGGTCTTCTGGCCGGCACTCGGAATGGGGTTCCCGTTCACGTCGAAGTAACCGGCGCCGCCGCCGTGCATGAGCGCGAACAGCGGTGCCGATTGGGTGGCCGCCTGACTGATCTTGGTACCGATCACGAAGGTCTGGGACCCGCTGATCGCACACGGGTAGGCCGCGTTGCGATACGCGTCGTAGCGCCACCCGTCGGCGGTCGTGCTGCTGAGGAACACCACCGACGACGTCGAGCCCGGCGTGGCCAGCGGCACGCACGCTGTGGCCATCGCGGCCGCTCCCACCATCGCCAGCAACCGGGTCATCTTCGTCAGACGCATCTCGCCACCTCCGGCCCCGAGACCACCACGGTGATGTGATGTTCGAGTGGGGCCAACATCAGGGGAGTGTGAAGCCGCCCTTCGCATTCAGGCGAACCGTCGGCGCGCGAAGTTCGCGCGATGCGCGCCCTGGGTGGTCGACGAACCGGGTCCGACCGGGTCCGGGCCCCTCCTCCTGACGACGCGCCCGGTGCCCGAGCCGGCCCACCGGGAGTTGCGGGTCCGGGTGCTGACCACCGGCGTGTGCCGCACCGATCTGCACCTCGCGGAAGGTGATCTGCCTCCGGCGCATCACCACACCGTGCCCGGTCACGAGATCGTGGGGATCGTCGACGCGCTCGGCCCCGACTCCGGACGGTTCGCAATCGGGGACCGGATCGGGATCGCGTGGCTCGCCCATACTCACGAGCACGACGGCCAACACCCGAATCGATGGTGCCGAACTCCTCGCGTTGGCCCCGCGGACACCATTGCGCATGGAGGTCACCGAGTACCCGCTCGCCGGCGCCGCCGATGCGCTGCCGACCTTGCGGCGGACCGGGTCACCGGCGCGGCCGTCCTGCGGGTGGCTGACCGCTGACCGTCGGCTGCATGCCGTGACACCCGACAGCTCCCGGTCGGGTCAGGCCCTGTCGTGCGCGCGGAGTCGGGCCGGGAGCACGATCCAGAGTCCGATCATCGCCGCGCCCGTCACTCCTACGAGGACCACGGTGACGATCCCGTTGAACAGGAAACTCAACACGAGGGTCAGGGACAGGAGCATCGAGACTCCGAGAAGGAGGATCCCGACCTGGGTGCACACGATGCTCAGCTGGAGGCGGTTGCTTCGCGCGGTGCGCATGCCGAACCGGTGGAGCGAGATCGGGGTCATGAAGCTGACGACCGACAACATCGACGTCACGAGCGCGCACCCGAATACGGCGGTGGCCGCCGCGTCGAGGTCGGCGAAGCGCGTCGCGAACGGCACCGCCAACATGAAGGCCACGAGGACCTGCACGCCCGGCAGGAGGACGCGGAGTTCCTGGAGGAGTCCGTAGTACCGCTCGCGTAGTTCGTCGCGATCGACCTCGTCGTCGAGGTCCGCAGCGGCGGCATCGCTCTGCGGATTGGGGCGCTCGGTGGGATCCGGCATCTGTCAGGTCTACCCGCCCGCGCCGGACGTGACGCGGTTGGGCCGTGCGCGGGTGGGCGTCGATTTTCGCCGGATGGTGGCCCGGCGCTATGAAAACGCCATGACCGACGGGGCCGACGAGGGACGGGCGCAGCTGCGAGCCCGGTTAGATGCGCTGATCGGAGAGCCGATCGGGCCTCGGGGACCGTCGGTCGGACCGGATCCGGTCAACCTCCCGATGATCCGGCACTGGGCAGCTGCCTTCGAGGACGCCAACCCGGTGTACACCGATCCCGAGTTCGCGGCGGAGACCCATTTCGGCGGGATCGTGGCCCCGCCGTTGATGCTCCAGACCTGGACGATGGCGACCCCCCGGATCACGGGCATGCGTGAGCGCGGGGGGTCGCCCGTGGAGTCCGAAGGCGCCGCGGTGCTCGCGGTGCTCGACGACGCCGGCTTCGTCGGCACGCTCGCGTCCAACTCCGAGTTCGAAATCCACCGCTACCTGCGCCTCGGCGACGTGATCTCGGCGACGACGGTCCTGGAGTCGGTCTCGGACGAGAAGCGCACCCGGATCGGCCCGGGTTATTTCGTCACCTGGGTCACCGACTACACCGACGCCGCGGGTGAGTCCGTCGGACGTCAACTGTTCCGCATCCTGAAGTTCAAGCCGGAAGGAATCCCCGCGTGAGCTCGCGCCTGGCACCCTCGGTCAACCACGACACTCGCTTCTTCTGGGAGGGGTTCGAGTCCGGTCGGCTGCTCATCCAACGCTGCACCGGCTGTGGCCTGCTCCGCCACCCACCTCGACCGATGTGTCCGGCGTGTAACTCCGTGGAGTGGGACACGATCGAGTCGTCGGGGCGCGGCGAGGTCTTCAGCTTCGTGATGCCCCAACACCCCCCGTACCCCTGGTTCGAGTACCCGTACATCGTGGTGCTGGTCGAACTCGAGGAGGGCATCCGTCTGGTGTCGAACCTGTGTGAGATCGCACCCGAGGCGGTCACGATCGGGATGGCCGTGGAAGTGTTCTTCGAGACCTTCGACGACGGCCTCGTGCTCCCGCAGTTCCGCCCGGCGGCCGTCGCGTGAATGCGTCACTCGTCTGGGACGACGTGCAGGTCGGCGACGAACTCCCGCCGCTCGTCCTCGAGATGACCGCAACCCGCGTCGTCGCCGGGGCCATCGCGTCCCGTGACTTCATGCCGGTCCATCACGACCGTGAGTACGCGAACTCGCAGGGCGCGCCCGACATCTTCATGAACATCCTCTCCGACACCGGCTACTGCACGCGCTTCCTCACGGACTGGGCCGGCCCGGAGGCGATGGTGAAGGCACTGGCGATCCGCCTCGGTGTGCCGGTGTTCCCCGGATCGGTCCTGACGTTCATCGGCTCGGTCGTCGGTGCCGAACTGGTGGACGGCGAGGGCACCGTCGAGGTGGCGCTGCGGGCGACGAACGATCTCGGTGACCACGTCTCGGGCACGGCGCGGCTCGTGCTCCCGGTGCGGGGCGACCCGTGACGGCATGGCTGAAAGACCGGACCGCCATCGCGGGCATCGGACAGACGGAGTTCTCGAAGGCGTCGGGTCGCAGCGAACTGCAACTTGCGTGTGAGGCGATCAAGGCTGCGCTCGACGATGCTGGTCTCACCCCTGCGGATGTCGACGGTCTGGTCACCTTCACGCTCGACACGAGCGAGGAGATGGAGGTCGCCCGCAACCTCGGCATCCCGCAGCTCTCCATGTTCACGCGCGTGCCGTACGGCGGTGGTGCCTCGGCCGGGACGGTCGCGCTCGCCGCGAGCGCGGTGGCCTCGGGCGCCGCCGATGTCGTCGTCTGTTACCGCGCGTTCAACGAACGGTCGGGCATGCGCTTCGGCGACATGGGTCGCTCCATCACCGCGATGCCGCCGTGGTTGTCGTGGTACGCCCCGTTCGGGCTGCTCACGCCGGCATCGTGGGTGGCGCTCCACGCGCGGCGGTACATGCACGCGTACGGCGTCACCAACGCCGACTTCGCGCCGGTCGCGGTGGTCGACCGGAAGCACGCCGCCAACAACCCCGACGCGTGGTTCTACGGCCGACCGATCACCGTCGCCGAGCATCAGGCGTCGCGCTGGATCGTCGAACCGGTGTTGCGACTCCTCGACTGCTGCCAGGAGAGTGACGGTGGTGTGGCGCTCGTGGTCACCTCGGCGGAGCGGGCACGCGATCTCCGTCAGCCGCCGGCACTCGTCACCGCGGCCGCACAGGGCGCAACCTTCGACGGCGAGATGATGACGAGCTACTACCGGGACGATCTCACCGGGCTCCCGGAGATGGGCGCGGTGGCTTCCAAACTGTGGGCTGATTCCGGCCTCGGCCCGGACGACATCTCGACGGCGTTCCTGTACGACCACTTCACGCCCTTTGTATTGATGCAGCTCGAGGAGTTGGGATTCTGCGGGCGTGGAGAGGCCAAGGACTTCGCAACGGTCGAGAACCTCTCCCTCGGGGGCGCGCTACCGATCAACACGAGCGGCGGGCTGCTCGGCGAGGCCTACATCCACGGGATGAACGGCATCACCGAAGCGGTCCGTCAGGTGCGGGGCACGTCGTGCAATCAAGTCGCCGACGTCGAGCACGTGCTCGTCACGGCGGGCACCGGCGTACCGACGAGCGGTCTGATTCTCGGTCGCGGATCGGACTCCTGACGATCGACCCGCGCGCGGCGTA
>JBBQXR010000217.1:0-6211 GCA_038209455.1 Acidimicrobiia bacterium | reverse complement strand
TGCTCGGATCCCCCGCGCTGGTAGCGCGTCACCAGATGGAGCACCCGAAGTGGGCGCTGGACCACGGTCATGATTTCAGCCCGCCGAGACTCCGGTGGCTCGGGCCACGTGCGCAGCGCCTGCGGGACCGGGCTTCTCCGGATCGACGAGCACACCGAGGACCGCACCACCGACGCGGCGGAGGCGTGTCCCCGAACGCTCTGCGTCGCGCAGCTTGGTGACACCGTGCTGAGCGATCATCACCGTCGCGTCGGCAAGTTCTGCGAGTACCAGGGACGACGGCTCGATCGTGGGTGACGGCGCCGCGATCACGACGTATTCGCACTGTTCGGTGAGGCGACGCAGTACCGTGCGCGCCCGCGCCACGGTCAGCTCGTTGACGGCGATGCCGTCGTCGAGCACGCGCAGCCTTCCACCGGTCTGCTGCTCGTGGACGACCGACAGGCGGGCCCGGGGCACCGGGGCCTCGAACTCGTCGACCGTGCCGGTATCCGACACGCCGCGACAGGAAGCGAAGACAACGCGTGCACCGGACTCGGCGATCGCCTGGGCGATCTTGCGGGCGGTGGATTCGGGTGCCACGCCGTCGACGCCACAGAGCAACACCACGTTCGGCTTACTCCGGCCGAGGAGATGGACCAGCTGGAGCCCGACCTCGTCGACGGTGGCGCCCGCGCCGGTGACCACACCACGGGGGAGCGAACCCGAAGCGGTGGGCAGGACGCCGAGGACCCGGGCACCGCCGCGCCGGGACTCGCTCGAGTCACCACTGCGGAACCGACCGACGAGCTCTTCCCGGCCGTAGACGACCCCGACCGAGATCAGCAAGATCGCGAACCCACCGATGAGCGCCCAACTCGTGGGCTTCGGGAACGCCGGGTCCGCAGGCTTGATGGCTTCCTCGTACAGCTCGAGTCCACCGTCAGCGGTCTTCGAGTCGGTCAGGTCACTCGCCGCGGCGCTCGATGCGCTGGTGAGTTCGGTCTTGGCCGCTTCCAGTTGCGCTTCCAACGCCGGCCGCTTCGGGTCAGTGGTCGGAATCGGCGCGAGTTGGGCGGCGAGATCATTGACCTGGCGCTCGAGCGCCAATGCGCTGTCGTTCTCGACCTTGGCGCGGGCGGCAATCTTGTCCTGGGTCTTGGTTTCCCGGTCCGTGACCACGAAACTCGCCGCGGCGTCGGCGGCCTTCTCGGCGAGTTCGGGAGTCGTCGCCTCGGAGTCGATCCGGATGAGTGGCGATGCTTCGAGGCCGGTCGCCGCCACCGAACTGACGTCGCTGAAGTTCTTCCCGAGCGCCTTCTGCAACGCCGCGCTGAGGCGCGGCGAATCGAGGGTCTGGATGACGGCGCGCTGTTCCTTCGTGAGGTCGACCGACTGTCCCGACTTCACGAAAAGGTTCTGCGTGTCGTCGGTCACGCGGATCCACGCGACGGACGCGTAGCGCTTCTGGAGCTGACTCGTTCCGAGGTAGATCAGGCCGGCCGAGATGACGAAGATACCCAGCAGCAACAGGCCGCGCCGACGCAGGACGCGCATGACGCCGCCCAGGCCGAGCTCGAGGCGCGTAGAACCGCCGAGTGACTCGAGATTGCGGTCTCGCCGGGTCGGAAGGGGTGCGGGTTCGCCCGAGGGCATCAGATGATCGTCGATCATCTCAGTATGCACCACCCTGGGAGGGTTGGAAGACGCGGACGAAGGTGCGGGCGATGATCGCCAAGTCGCTGGAGAGGGTCTGACCGAAGGCGTACTGCACGTCGAGTGCGACCCGGGTTGCGTACGACACGTCGTTGCGCCCCGACACCTGCCACAGACCGGTCATACCGGGCCGCGCGCTGAGCACGATGGGCATGTACTGGCCGTAGCGGCGGATCTCACCCTCGGTGATCGGACGAGGTCCGACGAGGCTCATCTCGCCCTTGAGCACGTTGATCAACTGGGGGAGCTCGTCGAGCGAGGTCTTCCGCAGGAAGCGGCCGACCCGGGTGACCCGGGGGTCGTCCTTCAGCTTGAAGGTGCGGGCGAACTCGGCAGCGAGTTCGGGGTCGGATGCGAGCAGTTCGGCCAGGCGGCGATCGGCGTCCTGGACCATCGTGCGCAACTTGAGGCACTTGATCGTGCGACCGCCGCGGCCGACGCGCTCGTGGCCGTAGAACGCAGCGCCTTTGGAGGAAAGCCGGATCAGGCCTGCGAGTGCCAGCATCAGGGGCGCCCACAACGGGGCACTGACGACGACCGCGCTCACGTCGAAGGCACGTTTGACGCCGTCTCGGGCTGCCCGCGGCACCACGGTCACGGCCGGAGGTGCGGACTCACGAAGCGGGCTGTCGACCGATACGAGGTCGATCGAGCGGGCCCGCTCTTCGATCGTGCGGAGGTCGATCACGACCTCGCCGGTGCTGGCGTCGACCGTGATCACACCCGGCAGGTCCGCCGGGTCCTCGACCAGGTCTTCACGGGGTTCAACGCCGGTGACCAAGCTCCCCGCGGCCCGACCACGAACCCGGCGCCGGCGTGCACGCTCGGTGATTCGTACGTCGAGATCGGGAAATACGCCGCTCGCCATTGGAACTCCCCGCCCCTTTCTCCCCAGTTGTCGGTTTCGTGTCACAGGTCGGCGAGAAGGAAGCGAGTTTTTTTTCGCATCCACTGCCGAGCGCGTGCCTCGAAAGAGCAATTGCCTCCGCTTTCCGGGCTCGTCGGGCTACCCGGAAGGCGCTGAAGCTACCACCCAAAACGGACTTTCACAACCGATATTGCCCGGATTGAGTCGTCCGGCCCATTCAAGAGATCGCAGGCGGGCCGTCGATAGGTCGGAGGTCACGGAAACCCCCGTCGCCCGAGATCGCGCGCAGAGCGAGGTTCGGGTTCCGGGTCCCTCGACTGACCCCAAGGAGTCATGAGATGCCGTCCCATTTCCGCTTTCGGGCCCTCGCAGCACTGTGCGTCGCGTTCATCGTCGTGCTGGCGCCCCAACTCGCGAGTGCGGGACCGGGTTCACCACGCGTGAACACCGTCCTCGCCCGGATCACCCGTCACCGTCACCACCACCACCATCATCACCACCACCACCACCACCGTCACCACCGTCCGCCGGTGACCACGACGACGACCACCACGACGCGGCCGACCGACCCGGTGCCGGTGATCCCTCCGCCCGTACCGACGCCGGACCCCCAGCCGGTCCCCGTTCCCGACCCGGTGCCCACACCGGTGCCGACCCCCGACCCGACGCCGGTCCCGGACCCCGGACCGGTCGTCACACCGAGTGAATGCCTCGCACAGCACCCATCGGTGGTCTCCGGTGTGCAGTCGAGTCGCTACAAGCCGACGGTCGGCGGTCACCTCGCAGTCGACGCCCGCTCGGCGTCGTGGACCCAGGTCGACAACTGGCCGGTCTCGATCTACGGCTCCGGCAGCGTGTGCTGGAACGGTGGCTCGATCAACGGTACCTGGTCGAACAGCACGGTGTGGGACGTGTTCCATCACACCGGCGGGTTCAGCTTCCAGACGCCCAACTCGGTCATCGAGGACGTCCGGGTCCACAACTACGGCGATGCGATCAACGTCCGCGACGGCGCGAGCAACTGGACCGTCCGCGGTGCTCACACCTCGTTCATCCACGACGACTGCCTGCAGGACGACTACCTGAACTCGGGTGTCATCTCCAACTCGCTGTTCGACGGTTGCTACGTGGGCATCTCCACCCGCCCGTCGGCGAGCGACACGTCGTCGGACGGTCACGCCAACACGTTGACCATGAATGACAACCTGCTGCGACTCCAGCCGATGCCGACGGTCTACAAGGGCCCGGCGCCCGGTCACGGCGGCTTCTTCAAGTGGGACGACACCCACCGCTCACCGAAGCTGTCGCTGCACGGAAACGTGTTCCGGGTCGACCAGACGCCGAACCACGGTTCGCTCGGTCTGCCGGTCGGGTACCAGGTGAGCTGCTCGGGCAACACCATCGTGTGGCTCGGCGGCGGCGCCTTCCCGGAGGCGGCATCCTGGCTGACGAAGTGCCCGGACACCAAGATCGTGACGACCAAGTCCACCTGGGACGACGCCGTCGCAACTTGGAATGCCGCGCACTGACGGGTCGAGCGACCCTCGGGTCGATCAATCACGGCGTTGCACTTCCCGCGGACGGTTCGCCGTCCGCGGGAAGTTCGCGTCACGCCGACCTCGCGACGTAGGCCCTTGTACTCATTCCGTTCGCTCTCGGGAATCTGACTGTTTTGCCCGGTTTATAGTCGTCGTTCGCGAGTCACCGTCCGGCCCGCGGCAGGAGAACCATGACCAACGTTGATCCCAACTCGACCTCCACCGCCGGCTCCGGTCGGCGCGTCCTCGTCACCGGCGCGGCCGGATTCGTCGGGAGCAATCTCGTCGAGACGCTGCTCGCGCAGGGCGACCGCGTGGTGGGTGTCGACTGTTTCACGCCCTACTACTCGCCCGACGCGAAGCGCGCGGCGCTGATCCAGGCGCACGAGAGCGACCGTTTCGAACTCGTCGAGACCGACCTGCGCGAGGCCGACCTCTCCGGACTCCTCGAGGGGGTCGACACCGTGTTCCACCAGGCTGCTCAGCCGGGTGTCCGCCTCTCGTGGTCCGACGGGTTCTCGGAGTACGCGAGTCACAACGTGCTCGCAACCCAGCGCCTCCTCGAAGCGGCTCGCGACGCTGAGGTGCGGCGCTTCGTGTACGCATCGTCGTCGTCGGTCTACGGCAACCAGGACCGCTACCCGACCGTCGAGACCGACCTGCCGCGTCCGTACAGCCCGTACGGCGTCACCAAGCTCGCGGCCGAACACCTCTGCGGGCTCTACGCCGAGAACTGGGGCCTGTCGACGGTGTCATTGCGGTACTTCACCGTGTTCGGGCCGCGGCAGCGCCCGGACATGTCGATCCACCGTCTGTGCGAGGCCGTCGGAACCGGCGCATCGTTCCCGCGCTTCGGCGACGGTACCCAGGTACGAGAGTTCACCTACGTCGCCGACATCGTGGCGGCCAACCTCGCCGCCGCCACGGCCGACGTCGCACCCGGCACCGTCGTGAACATCGCGGGTGGGGGCGAGATCACGCTGAACGGACTCATTGCGATGGTCGGCGAACTCGCCGGCACCGAGGTCGTGATCGAGGACCACCCCGCACAGGCGGGCGACGCCAAGCGCAACGGTGCCGCGACCGATCTCGCGCAGGAACTGCTGGGGTGGTCACCGCAGGTCAGCCTGCGTGACGGCATCGCCGCACAACTCGCATGGCACGACGCGCGCCGGGCCATGGCCGCCTGACCACACCCGGAACGGCGCACCGGCGGCGGGTTTCGCCTCGGCCACCCGGAAACCGGGCTGCTACAGTGCCCGTCTCTCCTGGAGAGCGCGAGCCCCCATCGTCTAGTGGCCGAGGACGCCGCCCTTTCAAGGCGGTAACGGGGATTCGAACTCCCCTGGGGGCACCAACCGTCGAGATGGCGGACGCACTGGTCCTGTGGTGCAGTTTGGAGTGCACGCCGCCCTGTCAAGGCGGAGGCCGCGGGTTCAAATCCCGTCAGGACCGCCGGACGCCCGCACGTGGGGCCTCCACCCGGCCGGGTAGCTCAGTTGGCAGAGCGCGCGCCTGAAAAGCGCGAGGTCACCGGATCGACGCCGGTCCCGGCCACCACGACCGCAGTCGTCGCAGGGGACCGCGGCCGCCGAGCGGCGGCCGGGGGATCAGAGTTCCTGGTGCTCTTCGACCGTGTCGAGGAACTGGCGGATCTCCGAGGCACGGAATCGCCGGTGCCCACCGAGGGTGCGGATCGCCGAGATCTTGCCGGCCCGTGCCCACCGGGTGACGGTCTTCGGGTTCACGCGGAACATCGCTGCAACCTCGGAAGGCGTCAACAGTGCGTCGTCGTCGGGGTGTCCCTGCATTGCGGCCTCCGGTGAGCGAGATGGCCCGTACGATTCGGACCGGTTCGGGTTATCGAGAGTAGTTGGTTCCCCAAGCGCGTCCGAGGATCCCCCTCGGAAACGGCATAGGTCCAATGTACCACTCGGTCCCAATTTTGTGGTTGATGCTTCGATGTCGCGGCGTCGGGGCCGATGCCTACACTCGCCGGACCATGCCCGTGCTCGCGATCACCAACCAGAAGGGCGGCGTCGGGAAGACGACGACGACCCACACCCTCGGCGAGGCGATGGCCGCAACCGGGGCCCGGGTACTCCTCGTC
>JBBQXR010000216.1:0-6220 GCA_038209455.1 Acidimicrobiia bacterium | reverse complement strand
CGAAGGTGAGCTCGCGCAGGTAGCTCTCCTCGGTGTAGCCCTCGGGCACCGGGAAGCTCGGGAGGAAGACCTGGCCGAAGTCGATCTCGACGTTGGCCCGCTCGGCGACCCACAGGGTGTTGTCGCACGCCTCGGGCACCTCGGAGAAGAGCTGGCGCATCTCGGCGGCCGACTTCAGGTAGTGGTCGTCACCGTGGAACTTGAAGCGATTGGTCTCGTGGATCTTCGCGTTGGTCTGCACGCAGAGGAGTGCGTCGTGCGCGACCGCGTCGCCCTGGTGGGTGTAGTGCGAATCGTTGGTGGCGAGCAGTGGCGCGTTCAGTTCGCGGGCGATCTGCACGAGCATCGGGTTGGTGCGGTGCTGCTCCGGGATGCCATGGTCCTGGAGTTCCACGAAGAGGTTGTCCCGGCCGAAGATGTCCTGGAGCCGCGCCGCAGCTTCGCGTCCACCGACCTCGTCCCCGTTCATCAACCGTTGCAACACGTGACCGCCGAGACAGCCGGTGGTGGCGATCACACCTTCGTGGTGCTCGGCGAGGATCTCCCAGTCGACCTTGGGCTTCTGGTAATAGCCCTCGAGGTACGCGCGGCTCGAGAGTTGGATGAGGTTGCGGTAGCCGGTCTGGTTCTCGGCCAGCGCGGTGAGGTGGTAGTAGGCCTTGCGGCCGCCCTCGACCTCGCCGCCGGAGTCGTCGACCTTGCTGCTGCGCCGGACGGGACGCTCGGTGCGGTGCTCGTACGCCTGGTACAGCTCGGTGCCGATGATCGGCACGATCCCGGCATCACGCGCGGCGCGGTACATGGGGAGGACGCCGTACATGTTGCCGTGGTCGGTGATACCGATCGCGGGTTGTCCGTCGGCCGCCGCGGCCGCCACGACGTCACCGATCCGCGACGCACCGTCGAGCATCGAATACTCGGTATGGACGTGCAGGTGGGTGAACGATTTCGCCACTGATACTCCGCAGATCAGGGTTGAATTCCAGCGCTGTAACTCCCGACGACCCTATCCGCTCGCCCCCTCAGCTCGCCCCCTCAGCTCGCGGCCTCGCCGCAGCGTCCCGCGGCCGAAACCAGTGGGACCAGCATCTCCGCCGGCGTGAGCGATCCGTGGGCGCCCACGAGTTGCCGTTCCCGGGGCAAGGCCGGGTCCACGAAGCCCACGGGTTCCCGGGCCATCAAGGCGACGTCGCCGAGCCGGCGGCGGCTCGACGCGGGAATCGGGCCGGGTCCGAGCCACCCGCCGTCGAGCACCTCGTCCTTGGACATGATCCAGGCGAGGCTCCCGAACTCGTCCTTGGCCGCGGCGAGCAACTCCTCGCGCGCCCCCCGCCGCGCCTCGAGCCAACGGAATCGACCCTCCCCAGACGCACCCGCCATCAAGCTCTGGAGTGGAGTGAGTTCGTACCACCGGTCCCCCACCTCCACCTGGCCGTGGTCGGCGGTGATGAGGACCGCGACCTCCGGCGGGACCGCGTCGCGCAGTGCACCCACGAGACGGTCGACGAACTGCAACTCGGCGGGAAGGTACGGCGGTTCGAGGCCGAACTCGTGGGCGACGGTGTCCACCCCCGGGTAGTACGCGTACGTGAGCGGGTGTCCCGCTCCCACGAGGATCCGGCACCGTTCCACGATCATCGCCACTGAACTCCAACCGAAGAACGGCGCGTCGCGGAGGTGCGCGGCGGTGAAACCCGACGTACGGAACTCAGTGCGGGTCACCACGGGGACGGTACGACCGAGGAACGGTTGGTGGCGCTGCACGTCGAAGGCATCGGGGGCGCGGCCCTGATCGACGGTCCAGCGCAGCACGTTGAGGACCGCACCGTCGACGCGCATCCGGTACCCGAGCACACCGTGTTGGATCGGTGACAGCCCGGTGGTGATCGAGGTGAGGGCCGCGGCCGTCGTCGACGGGGCGACGGTCGTGATCGCGCTCCCCTCGAACTGCGAGAGCTCGGGCAGGTTGTTGCGATGGGTCTGGAGGAGTTCCCACCCGAGCCCGTCGAGCACGAGGAGGACGACTTGGGTCGCGTCCCGGGCCGGACCGGGCAACCACGTGCGATCCCCCCGACCGACGAGGGCCGGTACCACGCGTTCCAGTGATTTTCCGCCGTAGTCCGGGCGCAGGGGCTCGACGGCGGTCACCCCGGCACCGTAGCGAACCCGTCGCCTCGGCGCGGTTGTGCGAGCATGCACGGGTGAAGGTCTCGACCCGTGGTGACTACGCCGCACGCGCGCTGCTCTCCCTGGCGCTGCACGAGTCGAACCGACCGACATCGGTCAAGGAGATCGCCGAGCGCACCACACTCCCCCAGCCCTACCTCGAGCAGATCCTGCTCGCGGTGAAAGGCGCCGGTCTGGTCCGGTCGAAGCGGGGCGTCGGTGGCGGCTACGTGCTCGCCCGGCCCGCCGTGGAGATCTCCCTCGCCGAGATCCTCGCCGCAGTCGACGGTCCCCTCACCACCTTGCCCGACGAACACGACCACTGCGAAGGCCACTGCGTCCTCCAGGAGGTCTGGGTTGCGGTGTCGGACGAGATGGGCCGCTACCTCGAGACCCAAACGCTGGCGGACCTGGCCGACCGGGCGCGCATCGGCCACCCGGAAGCCGCCGCAACCCCTACCGCTACCTGACGCTCACGCGGGTTGGGGCACCGGGTCACGATCACGGCCACGCGGCTCCCGTTCCGCGGCGCGGAGCCGCACCACGACACAGAGTCCGCCGCTCGGCGCGGCCTCGAGCCCGACCGTGCCGCCATCGGCCTCGATGAGCTGGCGGACGATCGCCAGACCCAGTCCGGATCCACCGGTACCTGCTGACGCGCGCCAGAACCGGTCGAACGCCCGCGCCCGTTGCTCGTCGGTCATGCCCGGCCCATCGTCGGTGACCCGCACCTCCACGAACGCACCGCGCCGACGCGCGTCGACCACGATCGCGCCGTCGCGCGGTGAAACGTCGATCGCGTTCGCGATCAGGTTGTCCAACGCCTGCTCGACGTTGCCGGGCGCGACCCGGACCACGAGCGCCTGGTCGAGGTCCGCCGACAATCGGACCGCGTGTTCGTCCGCGAACGCCGACCAGGCGTCCATGCGACCGGACACGATCCCGGCGAGGGAGAGGGCCTCGGCCGGTGCCGCACCGCGCTCGGCCCGGGCGAGGGCCATGAGGCCGTCGACCAGGCGCGACAGACGCGCCACCTCGGTGAGGGACCCTTCGACATCGGTGGCGGCGTCGGGCACGTCCTGGACCTCGGTCGCGAGATTCTCGAGCCGGAGCCGGAGCGCGGCGAGCGGCGTACGGAGTTGGTGGGACGCATCGGCGACGAACTCCTGTTGCGAGACCATCAGCCGCTCCAGACGCGCCGTGGTCGCGTTGAACTGCTCGGCCAACTCGCGGATCTCGGGCGGTCCCCCCGGAACCTCGGTGCGGGCGTCGAGGGCGCCTGAACCGACCGCAGCCGACGCGAGGGCCAGCCGCTCGATCGGGATCGTCACCTGACGCGCGAGGCGAAGGCTCACGAGGAACACGATGAGCAGGATGATCAGACCGATGCCGGCGAGCAACCACCACCCACGATCGATTCGGGCGTCGACGTACGACGTCGGGTACGTCACCCGCAGTGCACCCACGATCTGGGAACCGTTCACGATCGGGACCGCGAAGTACAGGATGTCGTGGCCGAGGGTGTTCGAGTACCGCGATCCCTTCACCTCGCGCCGATGCAGTGCCGACCTGAACTCCGGGCGACTCGCGAAGTTCTCGCGCCCGGAACTCGGGTCGGAGTCGACGATCACGCTGCCGTCCGGCCGGATGACGACCACCCGTCCACCGGTGCTGGCCTGATACTGATGGGCGACGGCGCGCACTGAGGCCAACCCCTGGTCCTCGAATCCCTCCTCGGCGCGGATCGACAGCGCGAGCGCGTCCCGTTCGACCGAGGCCGTGAGCCGTAGCCGTTGCTCCTTCGCGTAGGCCAGCCCGAGCGGTACCTCCAACAGCAGCAACACGATCAACGTGAGCGAGAGGTAGCTGAAGAGCAGCCGGCGACGCATGAGGAGATGGCTACACGACGGCGGGATCGACCAGGCGGAACCCGACCCCGCGCACCGTCTCGACCCACGCGGGATTGCCCAGTTTCTTCCGGAGCGTCGCAACGTGGACGTCGAGGGTCTTGGTCGGCCCGTACCAATGGGGATCCCACACGCGTTCGAGAATGGTGGTGCGCTCGAACAACGCACCGGGGTCCTCGGCGAGCAGCGCCAAGAGGTCGAACTCCTTCGGCGTGAGCGCGAGCTCCTCCCCGTCCATCGCGACGCGGTGGGCTCGGACGTTCAGCGTCAACGCGCCGAGCGTGCGCACATCGCCGTCCGTTTCGTCCGTACCCTTGGTACCGGTCCGGCGGGTGACGGCGCGTATCCGGGCGACCAGCTCGCGAAATCCGAACGGCTTGACGAGGTAGTCGTCGGCACCGAGTTCGAGACCCACGACCCGATCGGCCTCGTCACCGCGCGCCGTCACGACGATGATCGGGACGTCCGAACGAGCGCGGAGTTGGTGGCAGATCGCAAAGCCGTCCATATCGGGCATGCCGAGGTCGAGCAACACGAGGTCGTAGCCGCTCGCGGCCAGTGCCGCTTCGCCGGTGACGGCGCGGGTGACGGTGAAGCCTTCCCGTTCCAACCCCCGCGCCATGGGCGCCGCGATCGCGTCGTCGTCTTCGACCAGGAGCAGCTGCACAGCCCCACCCTCGCGCACTTGAGGAACTCCGTTCGCACGCTTTGCCGATTCCTGGCCCAACCCACATCGGCCCCTGGCCTCGTGACCTCTACCGTCGAGAGCGTTCGTTCCGCCCGTCGCATCGGGCCCTCCGATCAGGAGTCACCATGAATCGTCGTACCGCTCTCGCCGCCGCTGCTGCGGTGAGCCTCAGCATCACGGGCCTCGCCGCCGCGGCGGGGGCCACCCTTCACGTGTTCAACGCCGCCGAGGCGAGCCCCAACGTCGGCGTCGTGAGTCCGGTGGCGCCGACGACGACTCGGCCTCCCGTCGTGGAACACCACGTGGTCGTGGTGGACGACCCCGCGCCGGTCGTCAGTGCGACTGCACCCGTCCCCGCACCGGAACGCCACCAAACCTGGACTCCGCCGGCGTCCGCGCCGGCACCGACGGTGACCGCGGCACCCAACCCCCCACCCTCGCCCGCACCGGTCCCCACCACGGTGGGACGCGACAGTGGCCGCGAGTTCGGAGACGACTGACCATGACCACTGCTCGACGGCGTCGCCCTGCGACCGCCACCCGCATCCTCGCCGCCGGCGTCGCGGTCGGTGCCGCATCCGGCGGCGTCGCGTTCATGGCGGCGAACGATCCCAACGTCGTGATCCGTACCGTCGCCAGCCCGGCGCCGCCGGCACCCCCGGCCAAGGTCGTGGTCATCGAGGTGCAACACCGCGCCGTCGACGCGCCGCCATCCGCACCCGCGAGCGGCGCGCCGTCGACTGCGCCCCGTCGCTCCGGATCGTCACCCACCGCCACCGGCAGCGGACCGTCCACCGCGAGCGCGCCGGCGCCGGCCGTGTCCACCCCGGCTCCGACCGCCTCCGCCCCCGCGCCCACCCCTCCCCCGACCGCAGCCCCGGCGACCAAGACCGGACCGTCTTGATGCATTCCACCCGCTTCCCTGCGATGGGCACCGACTGCCATCTCGTCCTGCTCGGCGGTTCCGAAGCGATGGTGCGGCAAGCCCGAGATCGCATCGACGAACTCGAACGACGGTGGAGCCGCTTCCGGCCCGACTCCGAGCTGTGCGCGCTGAACGCCGCTCGCGGCCGACCGGTCCGGGTGAGTGAGGACACGCTGCTCGCCGTCACCGCGGCCGTCGACGCATGGCACCTCCTCAACGGTGTCTTCGACCCCACCGTGGTCGCAGCACTCGAGCACGCGGGCTACGACCGACCGTTCCCCGAAGTCCTGGCCCGTGCCTCGACGGACGTCGCGCCCACAGCCGAGATCCCCGTCGTGCCGGGTTGTGCCGGTATCCGCATCGATCGAACAGTGCGCGCGATCACCTTGCCCGCTCACGTGCGCCTGGACCTCGGCGGCATCGGGATGGGACTCGCGGCCGATCTCGTCTCCGGCGAACTCGACGCGGCGGGCGCCGACTGCGCGCTGGTCAACATCGGTGGCGAGCTCCGCGTCACCGGGGCGTGCGTGAACC
>JBBQXR010000215.1:0-6221 GCA_038209455.1 Acidimicrobiia bacterium | reverse complement strand
GTCGGGTCGGGCCGCATGCACCTGCGAGTGGATCGCGAACGCCGCACCGTTGACCGGCGCGCTGCCTTCGACGACCTCACCGGTGTGGCTCACGAGCAGGAGATCCGACACGCAGACCTGCTTGAAGCTCTTGCCGAACGGATTGACCCAAAAATGGTCGGCCAGTTCCGGATCCCGCGCGGTGATATGGCCGGCGACGCCCTCGTCGAACCCGAACTTGCCGAACAACCGGAAGCCGGCCGCCAGGCGTTGTTTCCGGTAGAGCCGCTCCTCATCGATCGTGCGGCCCTCGGGGAACGTTGGGATTTCGATATCTGTCGTCGCCATGCCGCCCAGTGTAGGGATCGCCAGGCGGTGAGATCAGCCCGCTTGCTTGCTCACGGCATCGGCCGCGGCCGCCGCACCCTCGGCGTCGAGGTACCGCCAGCTCATCAACTTCATGCGGTCGTCGAGTTCGTACACACGCGGTTGACCGGTCGGGATGTTGAGTTCCAACACCTGGTCGGGCGTCATGCCTTCGAGGTGCATCGCCAGACCGCGGAGCGAGTTCCCGTGGGCCGCAACGAGGACGGTGTGTCCGGCCACGAGGTCGGGCACGATGCCGTCGTACCAATACGGGAGCATCCGGTCGATCACGTCGGCGAGACACTCAGATTTCGGGATCACGTCGAGCGGGAGGTCGGCGTACCGGGGATCGGCGGCCACGTCCCAGTCGAGCGGCGGCGGTGGGACATCGAACGAACGTCGCCACACCTTCACCTTCTCGGCGCCGTGTTTCGCCGTCGTCTCCTTCTTGTCCAAACCCTGGAGCGAGCCGTAATGGCGCTCGTTCAGCCGCCACGACCGCCGTACCGGGATCCAACTACGGTCGCTCGCGCCGAGACTCAGCTCGGCGGTACGGATGGCCCGCTTCTGCAACGACGTGTGGACGACAGTGGGCAACACCTCGTGTTCGACGAGTAACTCGCCGCCGCGTACCGCCTCGGCCTCACCCTGCGCGGTGAGGTCGACATCGACCCAGCCGGTGAACAGGTTCTTCAGGTTCCATTCGCTCTGGCCGTGGCGGAGCAGGATCAGCGTGGGCATGGCGGCAGCGTACGCGGCGTCGAACACCAGCCGACCAACCAGACCACTTTGCGTCGCAGACCCGCGACTATCGCGGGTTTGCGACGCATTGTCGGAGTGGCGCTCGGCTACTGGGGCGCCGGCAGACCAATGGTCTTGGTCTCGAGGTACTCCTCGAAGCCGGGCACCCCGTGCTCGCGGCCGAGCCCACTCTGCTTGTAGCCGCCGAAGGGCGAGTCCGGACCGAACCACTGGCCGCCGTTGACCGCGATCGTGCCGGTACGGATCCGCTTCGCGATGCCGTACGCACGGTCGAGGTCGGTACCGTTCACCGCGCCCGACAATCCGTACTTCGAGTTGTTGGCGATACGGATTGCGTCCTCGTCGGTGTCGTACGGGATCACGCTCAGGACCGGACCGAAGATCTCCTCCTGGGCGATGGTCGAATCCGGGTCGACGTCGACGAAGAGCGTGGGCTCCACGTAGAAGCCCTTCTCGAGATGCTCCGGACGACCACCACCGACGAGGAGCCGGGCACCCTCCGCCTTGCCCTTCTCGATGTAGCCGAGGACACGGTCACGCTGGCGCGCGTTGATGAGTGGGCCCTGCAGGTTCTCCGCGTCGTTCGGGTCGCCGTATTTCCAGTTCTCGAACGCGGCTTGGAGCAGCTCCACCCCTTCGTCATAGCGCGACCGCGGGAGCAGCATCCGGGTCGTGATCGCACACCCCTGACCACCGTGCATGCACACCATCGCACCGCCGCCGCATTGGGCCGCGAGGTCGGCATCGTCGAGCACGATGTTGGCCGACTTCCCGCCGAGCTCCAGGAACACCCGCTTCAGCGTCTCGGCGCCGCCCGCCATGATCCGCTTGCCCACGGCCGTCGATCCTGTGAACGAGATCATGTCGACGCGCGGATCGTCGGTGAGCATCTGCCCCACCGTCGCCGGGTCGCCCGAGGTGACGACGTTGAACACACCCGCCGGGATGTCGGTGTACTCGGCGACGAGTTTGCCGATGTGCGTCGCACTCCACGGCGTGTCCGGCGCGGGCTTGAGGATCACGGTGTTGCCGGCAGCCAGCGCGGGCACCACCTTCGAGAGGTTGAGCATGAACGGGAAGTTCCACGGCGTGATCGCACCGACCACACCGATGGGCTCACGGATCACCCGGCGGGCGCTGGTCTGCCCGAAGAACTCGTGGACGGGCAGGTCGTACTCCCACTCGACCCGGTCGATGCAGTCGATGTCCCATTCCATGTCGTCGATGCAGGAGTCCTGCTGGATCGCGTAGGTGAGCATCAGCGGTGCGCCGACTTCGGCCACGATCTGCGGTCGGAGAGTTTCCCGTTCCTTGCCGAGCGCTTCGTGGAGTTGGCGCAGCCCGCGCTTGCGGAGTTCAGGATCCGTCGCCCAGCCCGACTCGTCGAACGCACGACGCGCCGCCGCGATCGCGCGGTCCATGTCGGGCGCGCCGCCATCAGCGACCTGACCGATCTCTTCCTCGGTGGCCGGGTTGACGTTGGCGAACGTCGCCCCCGACGCGGCGTCGACGAGCTCGCCGTCGATCAGCATCCGACCCTCACCCGTTACCGACATGCCGACTCCCTTCGCGGTCGGCCGATCGCCGACGCAGGCCGCGCACACTACGCGACCCGGTCACGGTGACGGTTCGGGCCGCTCTACCCTGGAACCGTGCGTATCGCCGCGGTCGACCTGGGTTCGAACTCCTTCCACCTGGTCATCGCCGACGTCCACCCCGACGGCAGCTTCACACCGATCAGCGGCGAGAAGGAGATGCTCCGGCTCGGCGACGTTGTGAGCCGCGAGGGCATGGTGACCACCGAGGCGGCCGACAACGCGGTCGCGACCATGCGCCGGTTCCGACTCCTGGCCGAGGCCGCGGGTGCGACCGAGATCCTCGCCTGTGCCACCAGTGCGCTCCGAACCGCCTCGAACAGCGACGAGGTCCTTGATCGCATCGAGAGCGAGGCGGGTGTCGACGTCGACGTGATCGACGGCTTGGAAGAGGCTCGGCTCATCTTCACGGCCGTACGTGCCGCGGTGACCATCGACCCTGCACCGGCCGTGTGTTTCGACCTCGGCGGCGGCAGCCTCGAGATCATGGTCGGCGACGTGAGCGGGCTCGAATGGGCCGCGAGTGAGCGTCTCGGCGTGGCCCGGCTGAGTGCCGAGTTCGTTCGTACCGACCCCATCGACAAGGCCGATCGACGCCGGCTCCGCAAGTTCGCGATCGACGTGCTCGGACCCCGGGCCATCGAGGTGGCGGAGTTCGAACCGATGATGGCCATCGGCAGCAGCGGCACCATCGAGGACCTCGGCCGCATGATCGCCGGCCGCCGGCACGCGTCGATGCCGCACACGCTCCATCACCTGGCGTTCTCCCGGACCGAGCTGGACGGGTTACGGGACGAACTTGTCGAATCGACTTCGGCCCAACGCAAGAAGATCGACGGACTCGACTCGAAGCGTGTCGATCTCATCGTCGCGGGTGCCGAGCTGATGAGTATCGCCATGGAACTGTTCGACGTCGAAGCGATGACGGTGAGCGAGTGGGCGATGCGCGAGGGCATGGTGCTCGACGCGATCGGCCGTCACGAACCGGATGATTGGTCGGACGATCCGTTCGCGATCCGGCGCGCGTCGGTGTACTCGCTGGCGCGGCGATGCTCGTGGCCCGAGGCGCACTCGCGCCACGTGACCGGACTCGCCCTCGAACTCTTCGACCAGACCCGAGCACTCCACGGACTCGACGACGAGGACCGCGAACTCCTGGAGTACGGCGCGTTGTTGCACGACATCGGCGAGCACGTCGCCCACGAAGGCCACGACCGTCACGCCGCGTATCTCGTGCATCACGGGAACCTGCGGGGGCTCACGCCAGCTGCGATCAGCGTGCTCACCGGCCTGGTGCGGTGGCACCGGCGCGGCGAGCCCAAGTCGAACGATGACCTGGTCGGGAAGCTCGATCCCGAGGCCCGTGAACGCGTCCGTCGCCTCGTTGCAATCCTGCGCATCGCCGACGGCCTCGACCGCGGCCGCAAACAGGTGGTGACGAGCGTGCACGCCCGCGTCGGACCCGAGTTGGTCCTGCTGCACATCCATGCCGCCGGCGACCCCGAGCTCGAACTCTGGGGTGCCCGCCGCAAGCGCGACCTCTTCGAACGAGTCTTCGAACGCGAAGTCGAGTTCACCGCCCACCCCGCCGGGTAGGCCGCTACTGACCCGTCGCGGTGTGGTGGAGGATGCGAGCCGTGGTCTCCACCACGTCGGCGCGTGATGTCCCGTACGCCTCGAGGTCGGAATGGAACGCGGCCATCCGTTCGAGCATCGACACCATCGCGGCGGCGGCGGCGTAGGGCGACAACCCCGAATCCGAACGGGCCGCGACCTTGGCTCCGATGCCCTCGGTCAGCGGTCGGAGTGACTCGTTGCGCACCGCACGGAAACGCTCGTCACCCTCTTGCGCGGCGAGATTGCGGGTTCGCAGTACGGCACGATGCTCGTCCCAGTTGGTGATGAAGTCTTCGACGAGTTGGCGGGCGAACGTCAGACCGTTGGGCTGGATCCAGTCTTCGGCCAGGAGACCACTGAGCGACGACGTCTCCTCTCCCACGGCAATGGAGAGCGCGAGGACGGCCGCCTCCACATCTGCGAAGTACTGGTAGAAGGTCGCGGGCGAGAGATCGACGGCGCGGGCGATGTCGACGACCCGGAGTTCGCGGAGGCCGTTGTCCTCGAGGAGGCGCGCGGTGGCGTCGAGGAGTCGGGCCCGGGTCTGGGCGCCTCGATGGCCGAGGGAACGACCGTCGAGGGCGACCGGGTCGGTCTCGCGGTCAGGCATCGGGAACGAACTCGACGAACGCGACCTCGTCGCTGGCCGGCTTGAAGGTGGCCCGTACCCGCATGCCCACGGCCGCGGCTTCCGGCGTCATCGTCGGCATCTGGGCGATGAGTCGCGCGCCGGGTTCGTCGAGGTCGACCAGCGCGACGACGAACGGCACCTGCTCGTTGAACGGTGGGATCCCCTGTTGGCGGATGACGGTGAACGAGTACACCGTCCCTTGACCCGACGCGGTGACCCACTCCAGCTCGTCCGAACCGCAGTGTGGGCATGCGATGCGCGGGTAGTGATGATGCAGACCGCACGCGAGGCAACGCTGGATCCGGAGCTCACCGCGCACCGTCCCGGCGAAGAACTCCGCCGCCTCGGGTGAGATCCGTGGGATCAGGTACTTCGGAACCTCGGTCTCGTCGCTCACGCGGGCTCCGTTCCGAGGACGACGGTGCCCATCGTCGACAACCAGCCGCCGCTCCCGTGCGCCACCGCGATCTCCGCACCGTCCACCTGACTGTCGCCGGCCTCGCCACGCAGTTGGCGGGTCGCCTCGCAGAGGAGGAACAGCCCGCGCATCCCCGGGTGCGTGGCCGAGAGTCCGCCACCGTCGGTGTTGGTGGGCAGTGCGCCACCGAGACGCAGCGCGCCCGAGGCCACGAACGGTCCCCCTTCGCCCTTGGGCGCGAACCCGAGGTCCTCGAGGCACACCAACACGGTGTAGGTGAACGAGTCGTACATCTGGAACGTGTCGACGTCGGCCGGGCTGATGCCGGCCTCCGCAAACGCCTTCGGTCCGGTGAACGCACCGGCGGTCACCGTGAGATCGGGCATCGCCTGGATCGAGTGGTGGGTCATCCCGCTCGCCGCGCCCCGCACGTAGACCAGCGGCCGACCCAATGCCCTGGCGCGATCCTCGGTCGTGAGGATGATGGCGCACCCACCGTCGGAGATGACGCAACTGTCGAGTTTGTGCAGCGGGTCGGCGACGAGTTTGGAACTCAGCACGTCGTCGATCGTGATGGGATCCCGATACATGGCGTTCGGGTTCCGGGCGGCGTGCTCACGGGTCTGCACCGAGATCGACGCGAGTTGCTCGCTCGTGGTGCCGTACTGGTGCATGTGGCGCTGCGCCGCCATGGCATACGCGCCGATGAGCGTGAGGCCAGTAGGGAACTCCCAGCTCATCGGGTACGGCATGGCGTTCGCGCCACCGCCGCCGGCACGACCGGTGCCGAGTGAACGACCGGCCGCCGAGCGTTCGTTGTTGCCGTAGACGATCGCTACGGTGTCGACATCGC
>JBBQXR010000214.1:0-6226 GCA_038209455.1 Acidimicrobiia bacterium | reverse complement strand
GCTCATGCACAAGGCCAAGCTGCCAGGGATCGACGGCATCGAACGCTTCGAGGGCAAGGCCTTCCACACCACACGATGGGACTACGAGTACACCGGCGGCAGCCCCACGAAGCCGATGGACAAGCTGGCCGACAAGGTGGTCGGCATCATCGGCACCGGCGCTACGTCGGTGCAACTGGTGCCTCAACTGGCCCGGGCCGCCAAGGAGGTCTACGTCTTCCAGCGCACGCCGTCGGCGATCGGCATCCGGGGCCAGCAGCCGATTGATGAAGCGTGGTTCCGCTCGCTCCGTTCAGGCTGGCAGCAGGAACGGATGCGCAACTTCACCGAGGTCGTCACCGGCAACCTCCCCGACCGCGACATGGTCGACGACGGGTGGACCGCGGCGATGCGCGTCGACACGCAGCGGATCCCGGCGACCGAGGACGAACGCGAGGAACTCGAGGCCGTCGACTTCGAGGTGATGGAGGGCTTCCGCCGCCGCGTCGACGAGATCATCGACGACCCCGAGACCGCGGAGAAGCTGAAGCCCTGGTACGGCAAGCACTGCAAGCGGCTGTGTTTCCACGACGAGTACCTCCAGTCGTTCAACCTGCCGAACGTCCACATCGTGGACACCGACGGTCGAGGCGTGCGGGAGATGGCGGCCGCGGGGCCGGTCGTCGACGGCACCGAATATCCGCTCGACCTCCTGGTGTTCGCGTCCGGGTTCGAGATCACCACCGGACTCGTCGGTCGGCTCGGCTTCGACCCGGTCGGCCGCGGCGGTCAGCGCCTCAGCGAACGCTGGCACGACGGCACCCACTCCCTGCACGGAGTGCTCACCGCCGAGTTCCCGAACTTCTTCGTGGTGAGCTTCATCCAGGCCGGCTTCGGCCTGAACTTCGTCCACTTCCTCTCGGAGTCGACCAAGCACATCACCGGGCTGATCGATCAGTGCCGGTCCGAGGGAATCGAGTCGATCGAGGCGACGGTCGAGGCCGAGGACGCGTGGCTCCAGACGCTGTGGGAGCGGTCGGGTGCGATCGCCGGGTACAACAAGACGTGCACGCCGAGCTACGGCAACAGCGAGGGCGCGCGCACCATGCTCGCCGCCCGGGGCGCGGTCTTTCCCGGCTCGCTGATGGACTACGCCGAGCACCTCCGGCAATGGCGTGACGCCGGCACCCTCGAGGGAACCAAGGTCGTGCGCCGGGACGCTCAGCCGGTGACGTAACCGTCGACGACGGACAACGCGTCGTCGATGCGCGCCAGACCGGTCTCGAGATCGGCGAGGCTCGTCGTGAGCGGCGGGGCGACGTGTAGGCGGTTGAAGTGCGTGAACGGCCAGACGCCGCGCTCCTTGCACGCGCCGAGCAACTCCCCCATCGGCTTCGCATCGGCGCCGCTCGCGTTGTACGGCACGAGCATCTCGCGGGTCGCCTGATTGCGGACGAGATCGAGGGCCCAGAAGCCGCCGAGGCCGCGGACCTCGCCCACCACCGGATGCTTCGCGGCGATCTTCTCCAGTGCCGGACCGATCGCGTCGCCGAGCGCGCGGGCCTGGCCGATCACGTCCTCGTCGCGGAAGATGTTGATCGACGCGACCGCGGACGCGCACGCGAGCGGGTGGCCCGAGTAGGTGAGGCCGCCCGGGTAGACGCGATGGTCGAAGGTTGCCGCGATCTCGTCGGAGAGGATCACGCCACCGAGCGGGACGTACCCGGAGTTCACGCCTTTGGCGAAACAGATCAGATCCGGGGTCACGTCCCAATGCTGGATCGAGAACCACTCGCCGCAGCGACCGAATCCCGCCATGACCTCGTCGGCGATGAGCACGATCCCGTGACGGTCGCAGAGGTCGCGTACGCCTTGGAGGTAGCCGGCCGGCGGCACGAGGACGCCGTTGGTGCCGACGACCGGCTCGAGGATGATCGCCGCGATCGTCGGCCCGCCCTCGAACATCACGATCTCGTCGAGGTGCTGCAACGCGCGCTCGCATTCCTCGGCCTCGGTGGTCGCATGGAACGACGAGCGGTAGAGGTACGGACCGGCGAAATGCACGATGCCGGGAACCGAGGGCTCCGAGGCCCACCGACGCGGGTCACCCGTCGCGGCAATCGAACCCGACGTCGCCCCGTGGTAGCTGCGATACATGGCGAGGATCTTGTGACGGCCGGTGTGCACGCGGGCCATGCGCATCGCGTTCTCGGTCGCCTCGGCGCCGCCGTTGGTGAAGAAGACCTTCTCCATCCCGTCGGGCGCGACTTCGGCGATCAGGCGGGCGGCTTCACTGCGCTCCGGATCGGCATGGATCGGCGCCACGGTGCAGAGTCGTCCGGCTGCTTCCTGGATCGCCGCGACCAGCTTCGGGTGTTGGTGACCGAGGTTGACGTTGATCAACTGCGAGCTGAAGTCGAGGTACCGGTTGCCGTCGAAGTCCCACATCCAGGATCCCTCGGCGCCCGCGACGGCGATGGGTTTGATCTCGGCCTGCGCCGACCAGGAGTGGAACACGTGCGCCCGGTCGTTGGTCAGCGTCGCCTCGGCAGTGTGATGGTCGTGACTCATCCACCGACTGTGTCACGTCCGGGCGGTTTCGGCGGGGCTTCAGATGTCGGCGTCGGCTATTTGGTCTTGGTGACACACGTCGTGTACGTCGCGCCGCTTGTCGGTCCGATGATGCAGATGTCACTGGCTCTCCCGGTGACCCGGTCCTTGCCGCCCCCTCCGACGATGCAGTCGTTCTGGCCGGTCACGTTGATGGTGTCCTTGCCGGCGGTCCCGAGCACGAGCACATTCGACGCCGCGGTCGAAAATGTTCCCGAGCCGGTCACGAGATTGGTCAACGACAGACCAATACACCCGACGGGACTGGCCTGGTTCGCATCTCCGGGGATCTGGACGCGGCCGGCGTGGCTCGGCGGCACGCTGGAGTTCGCGGTGAGGCTCACGGTCAGTGTGGCAACCACGGCCAGGAGGACGACGCCGGCACCGACGCGAGCGGCGATGGCGCTCCGGGACCGTTGAGTACGGCGTGAGTTGATCCCCACCGGACCGCTCGCAGGTGAGGCTTCGGTGACTTCATCGGGGGGTTGTTCATCTGGGGCGGCCGCTGATCGTCGCCGGCGATCGATACCCGGGGTGACGTAGCGCCGGGTCTCGTCGTCGACGGCGTAGATCTGCCCGCCGTCCTGCACCGCGTACAGGATGGGACGCTCGAGGAACTGCGCCACGCCGGCCAGATGCGCGAAGTCCGGAACCGTGATGGTCGCCTGGGCCGCCGGTGGGAGCGCGGCGACCGGAACGATCAGCGCACCGGTCCGGCGTGCGATCCGCTCCTCGTCACTCGGCCGGTGTCCACGCCGTCGGCGCCGGTCGTGGATGACTGCGACCGCACCCGCGACCAGCGCGAGGAGGATGCCGAGCACGCGGAGGGCCAGGATCGGAACGTGGTACTTCGCGACCGAAAGCTCGTTGGCCACCTCATGGGCGATGGCACCGGCGTCCGAGGGATGCAACGCGGCGGCGAGCGAACTGTCGGCAGTAGCTGGAACGTAGGTCGCGCCAGGCGGTGCGGCAGGGGCGACCACATCGAGGCGCAGGAGCGAACTCGTTACTGCGAACGGCAACACGGGTGAGAACTTCTGTTTGATCGGCCGACCGTCGACGGATCCGGTCAGGTGGACGACGGGTTGGATGTCGACGGTGTACGTCGCCCCGGCGGCGCCCGACTCGTTGGTGACGCTGTTGAGCAGTGTGTACAGACCCGCCAGCGGCAGGTCGGTGGAGACCGAAGCCGTGTCGCCGATGAACTCCGTGCTCGGTGCCACGGTCGAGACCTCGGACCAGGTGTTGGTCTGGGACAGCACGAGCGCACGCAACTCGACGGTGCCCTGGACGCGGTGGGGCAACGACGACGAGAAGCGGTAGCCGAAACGCACGTTGACGGTGTCCACGAGGCTGGGGAAGATCGGGTCGCCGGTGGTCACGATCCCGGTCGGGTAGACCGAGGTGGGCGCGTTTGGTTTCGCCGAATACGAGAAGGTTCCGGCCTGCCGGAAGGCTCCGGGCAGCGAGCCGGCCCGTCGCGTCGGTTGGGTGAAGCCGGTCGTGAGCAAGACGACGGCCAGCAGCAGCGAAACTGCCAGCGCCACCAGCGTCGAGGTCGGACCGTCGAAGTAGGGGCGGGGGCGTCGAGCGGCGATATCGCGGTCAGGGTCACGTCCACCGCCGGGATCGGACCTCGACGGAACATTGATGCTGGTGGTCTTGGCCATCTTGGTTCTCCTGGACTTGTGGTCGTGGTGGTGGCGTCGCCGCCGCCGTCTCCCGTTGGTGGTCCCGGCGAGCGCGATGGTCAGGGTCGCCACTCCGGCCAGCAGCGCAGCGTGGGCGGGCACGCCGAACCAGCCCACGACCGCCCCGACACCCGAGACGTGGAACCACAACCCGCCGACAAGCTCACCCCGGGTTGCGTAACCGGGGTCGACGAAACTGTTGTTGTCCCCCTTGAAAAAGTAGTTGCCGTTCTGGATCCTCAAGATCCGGTGCAACACCGGTGTGTGCAGCACCGGGCTCTGATAGAGGACGATGTCGCCGACGCGATACGCCGGCTGCTCGCGCACGAGGACGAGGTCCCCCTTGTGCAGCAGGGGCTGCATGCTGATGCCGTCGGTCACCGAATACGTCGTCGATCCGCCGACCTTGGTCGGGCCGAAGATCAACCACACCATGATCAGGATCATCACGCCGACGACGGACGTGACGATCCTGATCGGTGACGATCTCATGGGGTACTCACGAGTGGGTCCTCACGTCATCGACGCGCGGTACTCCCCGGTCGGCTACTGGGCGGCCACGACCGTCACGCCGGTCACCAACGCAGCGGTCAACTGTGGACTGGTGGTCGCGCAGGTGGCGGTCACGCCGGTGGTGTCGGTCGTGCAGGTGTAGTTGGTCGGTCCACCGGTGCTCAGGGCAGCCGAGATGATGACCTTGCCGGTACCAGTGCTCGGAACCGCCGGGGAGATGGTGAACGTGAGGGAGTCGATGTTCGCCGGTGACGTGCTGTTCAGGTTGTAGTGGAGCGCGGTCACGGTGTAACCGGATACCGCGCCCGAGCCGGCACCGGCCGTGGTGGCCGGGACGGTGTTCGAAGCCGTGAACGCGTACGCGCCACCAGCGATGGCGAGGGCAGCGACGCTGCCGATGAGGATGGAGATGTTCCGCTTGTTCTTCAAGGCGTTCCTTCTGGTTGGTGTCGGGGTGACCGAGGAGATGCTCGGGAAATCACGACACCCGGAGGAACGATCAAATTCCAGGGAACACTCGGCGGCGCGCTCTCACGAGCGACGAGCGTTGGGAGCCTCGAACGAGGTCCCGAGAAGGCCACCGTGAACCGGTGACGTGGCCGCTCGGCGGGGCACTTCACTCCCCGGCGAGACGAGCGTTCGTCTGATTCACCTATCGACGCCGCGACCCGCTTCTTGAGATCGAGGGGGCGGACAGAACGTCACTGCGATGACTGGCAGCGGTGCCGAGATGTCTATCTCGGCGACTGGTTTCCCGCGGTTCGATCACGCTTGTCGACGTACATCTCGGCGTCGGCCGCGCTGAGGAGCGAGTCAACGGTTGAGTCTGCGTTGCTCGAGGCGATCCCCACCGAAGCACCGATCGAGACCTGCACCGCGCCGAGCTGGAACGGCTCGGACATCACCTCGCGGATGCGAGCCGCGAACGCGACGGAATCCTCCTCGCCGAGGCCGGGACACAGGACAACGAACTCATCTCCCCCGATCCGACACAGGAGGTCGTCCTGTCGCAGCGCACGCGTGGCGCGAGAGGCGACCTGGATGAGTAGGTCGTCGCCGGCGCGGTGGCCGTAGGTGTCATTGACGGCTTTGAAGCCGTCGAGATCGATGAACAGGGTCCAAAGCGGCGTCCGCGCGTTCCGCTCGTCGCTGAGGTGACCCCCGATGACCCGGACGGCGTAACGGCTGTTCGGCAGTCCGGTCAGGGCATCGTGATCGGCCTCTGCTGCGAGACTCATCTCTCGCAGCTTCTGATCGGTGGTATTGACGTGGAAGAGCACCACGCCGGAACCTTCGGCGACCGGTGTCGCGGAGGCCTCCAACATGAACCAGCGATCCTCGGTCGGCGAAGGGCACGGATACTCGAGGTCGAAGTGCATTCGTTCTCCGTCCAGGATCTGCCGGAGTCCTGTGGCGACCAGAGCGGCGCTCTC
>JBBQXR010000213.1:0-6254 GCA_038209455.1 Acidimicrobiia bacterium | reverse complement strand
GGTGCCCAATCAGGAGCCGGTCGGACAAGGAGACGGCCGCGGAAATTTCGGATCCTCGCCGGCATCGGTGTCGTCCTCGTTCTCGTCGCCGGATTGGCGATCGTGTTGCTTGTCCCTGGGTCCGGTGGCAGCGAATCGGTCTACCGCGACGACTTCGCTTCGTCGCAGCTGGAGGACCTGGCCGGGCGGTCCCTGGGCACCGCTCCGTCCGCCTCGAAACACAAGGGCCCTCTTCCGACGTGGTCGACGCCCGCCGGGACCTTCGTCCTCACTGGCAAGGGGGTGGTGGGGGGCCCGGCGAGCTCCCACGACACGCCGAGTCTGGCAGTGGCGAGAACGTCCGGGGCTACGCGGACAATCACGACGCACTTCAGCCGCGTCGACGGCAATCTGGGCGTGATCTTCCGCTACGCCGACCCGGACAACTACTGGATCCTGGTTCCTGCCACGGGATACGCCACCTGGAACCTGTACAGCGTGGAGAGCGGGAACCCGCGGTTCCGAGGGAACACGGGCAGCTTCAGCGGGTTCGGGGATGGCACCATCACCCTCAAACTTTCGGGCACGGACATTGAAGTCGACCTCAGCCCTCACGTTCAAGCAAAGTTGTCCTCCAACGTGCTCGTTGGCTCGGAGCGGGCCGGTCTCATCGCGTTCGACGGCGCATCCTTCGCCAGCAATGCGAGGCCAGCTCGCTGCACGCTCTTCGCGATCACGGTGGAGCGCTGACATTCCGGGCATGTTCACCCGGCCCCGCATGGCCTGCTCGACCAGCATGCGGAGCCGCTGCGCTTCAAGGCGTACGAGGGCTGGTTGACCCGGCGCCAGCTCCAGCGGGTCCCGTTGTCGAGCGCCTCTTGGGAGCCGGGCACGAGCGGTCGGTACGCGAAAGCCTCCTGGCCAGAAGCTCGCGAACTCCCGTGCCCTGTCCGCGTTCGTGCATCGCAGCATTCGAGCCGTCGCCGTACACCTGCGCACGCGTGCCGCCATCGCGTGTCAACGCGGTCCGGGCCATCGACTGGTTTCGAGGCGCGACCAGAACGAGCCGTCCGGTGCCACCGCGATGACTTCCCCCGTGCAAGGGGTCTCGGGTTGGGGGATAAAGGCACCGTTCCCATCGAGCTGATGGAGCGTATAGCCGGACGATCGCAGAATGCTCCAGACCGGCGCGGCAGAGCGTCCGAAGTGGGTTGTGGAGAGATCGTTGCTCTCGATCTGCAGGTATCCGATGCGATGCTCGCGCAGCGCGCGCTGCGCGCCCTCGATCACGTCCTGCTCGAACCCTTCGACGTCGATCTTCATCGCCATGATTGTGCGGTCGCCGACGAGCTCGTCGATTGTGACGACCTCGACAGTCTCGTACCCCGTCGGGCGCGCCAGCGGGAAGAGCGCATCGTTGGGGGCGGGCGCAGCGGCGGACGGGTCGACGATGTGGTTCAGCACGTGGGTCCCCAACGTGAACTGTGTCGATCCGGCCTGGCGCCCTGCGGCACTGGCGTGCACCCGTACGCGATCGGTGCAGTCATTCAATCGCAGGTTGTCGAGTAGCAGCCCGCGTGCCGCGGTCCCGGGTTCGAGCGCGATCACCTCGGCGCCGCACTCGACCGCGAGGAGTGTGTAGATGCCCGAGTTGGCGCCGACGTCGACGAACACGTCGCCGGGTCGGAGCACGGACGTCAAGAGTGTCGTCTCCCAGTAGTCGGGTGGATTGCCGTAGGTGGGGACGCTCTCTCCGAATGAAAGGAGCCGGGGCCGCACGCGGATGCGGCTGTGGCGCCCGATCGGCACCAGCAGCGGGGTTCCCGTGCGGCGGTATGACCACCATGCGGACGCGGCGTGCGACAGCGCCTGGAACCGGTGGGCCCGGTTGGCGGGGTGGCGGAGGATGTAGGTGACCGAGGCCGAGAAGATTGCCAGCGGAGTCAGCGTGCGGTGACGCACGGCGCGACGCGCGCGCGACAGGCCACCCTGTTCGTGGGTCACGTGGACGCTTCACGGCCGGCGTCGGCGAACCAGACTCCTCGAGATGTCGGGGCCGCGATCCGCACGCTGTAAGTGTACCGACCTACTTCGCGGCGTGAACGGCCGTTGCGAGGACGGCCTCGAAGTCGCCGATCGCGCGCTCCCAGGTGTGTTCGAGCGACCAGGCCAGTGCGCCGGCCGCGAGCCGCGTGCGCGGCTCGTGATCCGACGCGAGCGTTGTCCACATTGCGACGAACTCCGAAGAGGTCGCGCTCAATGCACCACTTTCGTGCTGCCTGATGGAATCGCGCACGCCGACGACGTCGAAGGCGACGGTGGGCAAGCCATGCGCGGCGGCCTCCATGATCACCGTGCCCCATCCCTCGTGCATGGCGGGGTGCACGAGGAGCCACGCTTCGTCCAAGAGGGCCGCCTTGTCGGGTTCGGAGACGAAACCGCGGAAGACCACCTGGTCGCCGGCCATGCGTTCGAGCGCGGCGCGCTCGGGGCCGTCACCGGCGATGACGAGCGTGCCGCCCGTTCGTGGGCGCACCTGTTCCCAGAGCTCGAGGAGCAGGTCGATTCGCTTGTGCGGAACGAGGCGGCCGACGGACAGGAACACCGGGGTCGGCGAGGTCGGGCGTTGCCTCGGCGCGGGATCGCAGCCCATCGTGATCGTGTGCGTCCGCGTGCGGTCGACGCCTATCCGGGCGAGCTCCTGCGCGGTGGAAGGCGACACCGCGACGAACTGCGAGTTGCGGTACGCCGCCGGCATCGCACGGTGCTCCAGAAAGTTGCCGACTCGGGCCGCGGGCCACGGGAAGTACAGGTCCCACTGCTCCGTGTGCACGTGGTGGACCAGGCACACGACCGGGCCCCGGTGCCACAGGGGAGAGAAGAACGGGATGCCGTTCTCCACGTCCACCACTACATCCGCGTGTCGAACGGCCGAGCGGGCGGTGAACGGCGCCCGCACGTACTGGGAGAACCTCCCGCCGGTGTCCACGACGGAGTACTCCCTCGGCGCGACCGGGGCCCCGGCGAGCAGCGTCACGTCGTGTTGCAAGCCGGTCAGTCCTCGGGCGAGCCGGTCCACGACGTACTCGGATCCGCCGGCGTGCGGGTGCGCGAGGTCACGCCACGCGAGGAAGACGATTCGCAAGCGGGTGATCGTAGGTCGACGCGCGGCGGCGGATCGTGGCGGTCAGGACGTGCCGAGCTCGGCGATGGTCCGTATGTTCCGCGAGAAGAGGCAGTCCACGTGCGTCTGGTGGTCGGTGCCGACCGCATACTTGAGGTCGAAGATGTCTCGAGCGAAGAGTCCGTGTTCGCTCATGAAGGCGATCACGGCGTCGAGTAGCGGTCCGTCCTCGTTGAAGTGGATGAGGGCGATCTCCAACTGCATGCAGCGCACCGCCGGCAGGGTGCGGGTCGCACCTCGGAGGATGTCGAGCTCGGACCCCTGCGCGTCGAGCTTCATGATGTCGATGGTCGACGGCAACGACAGGGACTCGACCACGGCGTCGATCGTCGTGGTGGTCACGGTGCGGCGCTCGAGGGGCGCGCCGGTGAGCTCGGGCCGCAGTGACGAGCCGCTGCCTTGCGGGTCTCCGTGGCATACGTAGAAGTCCTGGGTGCCCTCGGCCTCGGCGAGCACCGCGTTGACCGCGGTGACCGAAGGGTGCTGATCAGCCAGCCGTTGGAGTGTGGTCATACGCTCCGGCTGCGCCTCGATCATCACGACGTGTGCTCGCGGGTAGAGCTCGAGGAATTGCCGGGTCCAACGTCCGACGTTGGCACCGATGTCGAGCACCACGGGCGCGTCCGGCAGCACGTCGCGCGCCGAGTCGAGAGCTGTCCGTTCGTCGCCGATCCGGTGTGCCGCGACCTCTCGGAAGGCGCGCGTCGCCGCACGGAACCGCTCTCGGAGTAACAACTCGTGCTGCATGACCTTCATGGCCACCCTCTCTTGACGTCGATGCTCGGACTCGTGGTCACTGCTCGGCCGACCGCCGCCGTGACTGGCGCACGACCCGACGGAGGACGTCCGCCATCTGTGCTCCCTGTCGACGGAGGTCGAACCGTTCGAGGACAGTCTGCCGGTTGACCCGGCCCACCTCGGTCGCGCGAGGGCCCAGCATGGTCTCGATCGCCGACGCGAGGGCGGTCACGTCACCCTCGGCCACGAGTCCGTTGACGGGCGGGACGATCTCCGGGATCGCCCCGCAGCGTGTGGTCACCACCGGGATACCGGACGCCATAGCCTCGACGTACGCGAAGCCGAACTGCTCTTCCCAGAACCGGCGTCGGTGGGGAGCGACCACCAGGGCGCGGCTGTCGCGCAGCATCTGGGGGATCGCGTCGCGCGGCACGAGTCCTCGGGCGTCGAGGAACCGCCGCGTCGCCGCAAGCGTTTCGACCCGTTTGCGGAGCGACCCGTCCCCGACGACGACGAGCCGCAGGTCGTCGTGGCGTGCGTGCACGTCGTCGCACGCGGCGATGACGTCGAGGATCCCCTTGTCGGCGCGGAGCTCGCCGACGAAGAGCAACACGGATGGCGCCGCCAACCCGTCGGCCGCCGGGCGGTAGCGCTCGACGTCGACCCCGGGATGGACCACGTGGCAGCGCGACGGATCGCACCCGAGCGCACGAGCGTGCGTGCGGGCGCGTTCGGTGAAGCAGACGAATCCGTCCGCCGATTCGACCAGGGATCGCAGGGTTCCGCGCCAGGGCGGGAGCGAATACAACGGGTTGTCGGGCAGGGTCTCCCAGATGGTGACGACATGGGGAACTCCGAGCGCGCGAGCGACCTTGGCGGCCTGCGTGCTCACGGGAGAATGCAGCTCGACGGAGACCACGACGTCGGCGGGCGGGAACTCCACGTCGGCGAGCCCGCGGTGCCAGGCGAGCGCAGCAGTCCAACGCTGGGGGCTGCCCAGATAAGGTATGCGCCGTGTCGGCAGGCTGTGGTGTGCGTCGTCGGGACCGAATCCGTTCCCGGTGACGACGGTGAGGTCCCATTCCGGCATCGAACGGAACAGATCGAGCTCGTGAGATGTCTTCGCTGGCGGGAGCACGACGATCGCACGCATCAAGCAGATCGGGCGATGGCAGTGGGCAGAACTGCGGACACGCCCGATCCTCCGCGCAGTTGAGGGAACGACGGCACCAGCCGCGCCCGGGACGAAGAGCATGATAGGGATGCGAGCGTGAGCACCGTCGGGCCACCCTTCGACGAGCTGGCCGCGGTCGAGCTGGAGGCCCTGCCGGGGCCCAGGAGCGACCGCAACCTGATCCGCGGCTCGGCCTGGCTCTCCGTCTCTGCGGTCGGCGGAGCGATCGGCGGCCTCATCTTCTGGCTCATGTCAACCGGTACCGCGACCTCACACGAGGTCGGACGGGCCGCCGCTCTGTTCACCGCGATCCTGTTCGTGAACTTCGCGACGAATTTCGGCCTCAACATCGCGGTGGCTCGCTACTCGCAGGACGAATCGACGTCGGCGTTCGTGACCTACTCGTGGGCCATCGCGATCTCGGGGATCACCTCGGCACTGGGTGCGGTCGCCTTCCTGCTGATCGCTCCTGGGCGGGTGATCGCACCACTTCGATCCATGGGGCTACCTACGGGTGTGGCCGTGTTCTGCGTGTTCGCGGCCACGTTGGCGATGACCTCCCTCGTCGACATCAGGCTTGTCGCGCTGCGACGCTGGTCCTGGGTGTTCTACCGGACGCTCGCGGTGAGCGTGTTGCGGATCCCGCTCCTGTGGCTCGAACCCCTGCACGACCGGGCGCTCTGGATCTTCCTGGTCGCGGTGGGGGTCCCCGCGTTGAGCGGAATCATCGGTGTGGCGCTGCTCCACCGCATGCACGAACCACGAGCAGCGTTCATCCCTGTCCCCCCGGAGACTCGGACCGCCCTGCGGTACTCGTTGCGCAACTACCTCCCGGCGCTGGCCGAGCACGCACCGCTGATCACACTGCCACTGCTGGTGCTGGTCAGCGTCGGGTCGTCGGCGAACGCCAGCTTTTACATCGCGTGGGGCGCGACGGCCTTCACCTTCATCGTCCCGACGGCCATCGCCCAGGTGTTCCTCGTCGAGGGTGGTCGGAGCGAGATGTCCGTCGAGGGCCAGACGCGGTTGGCGCTCGGTGTCAGCGTCGCGCTGATGCTCGTGGCCTCGCTGGCGGCGTGGCTCGGCAAGGATCTGGTCACGGTCGTGTACGGCGTGCGCTACGAGCGCGCGGCGCGGATCCTGCCCGAGCTCGTCGTCGCCGCGATCCCGTGGGCGGTG
>JBBQXR010000212.1:0-6310 GCA_038209455.1 Acidimicrobiia bacterium | reverse complement strand
GCGCGACTGACCTCTTCCGTTTCTTCCACGCCGGCGACGAAGAAACGTTGGCCTTGCGAGGCGTTTCGATGGCCGTCGAAGCGGGTGAGGTCGTCGCGGTGACCGGCCCCTCGGGTTCCGGAAAGTCGACGCTGCTCGCGTGTCTCGCCGGACTGGACGAACCCGACGGCGGCATGGTGCACATCGCCGGCACGGCGATGTCTCGTCGCCCCGAGACCGAACGAGCATCGATCCGGTCACGGCACATCGGGATCCTCTTCCAGAATGCGAACCTGCTCGAACACTTGACGGTCGGCGAGAACGTCCGGCTACCCCAACGACTGGCGCGGAATCGATCCGCCCCGCCCGTCGCCGGGATACTCGACCGACTCGGGATCGGAGCGCGAACCGGGTCGCATCCATCGGAGCTCTCCGGCGGAGAGCTCGCACGAGCCGGTCTTGCGGTCGCGCTCGCCAACGAGCCCGATGTCATCCTCGCCGACGAGCCGACCGGCGAACTCGATCACATCAATGCAGCGAAGCTGATCGAAGTGCTGCGCGAACGCGCCCGCTCGGGATCGGCGGTCGTCGTCGTCACCCACAGCCGGGCAGTGGCCGCCGAGGCGGACCGGACGGTCTCACTCCGAGACGGAGTGGTCCAGGTATGACCGCCGAACCACTCGTACGTTGCCAAGAAGTCGCTCGGAGCTACGGCGTCGGCCGGAAAGCCGTCGTGGCAATCCACGGCGCGTCGTGCGAGGTGTGGCCGGGCGATCGCATCGCAATCGTGGGCCCTTCCGGCTCGGGAAAGTCGACCCTGCTCCACCTCATTGCCGGACTCGACACACCGACAGCCGGATCGATCACCTGGCCGGCCCTCGGGGGCAGAGACACCCTCCTCCCGGGCCCGGTGGCGCTCGTGCTCCAGGGCCCCAGCCTGCTTCCTCCACTCGATATCACCGAGAACGTCGCATTGCCCTTGATCCTCGCAGGCGTCGAAGCGGTGCAGGCAGAACAAACCGCCATCGACGCGCTGGCTCGCCTCGACCTCAGTGAGCTCGGCGCAAAGTTGCCCGAAGAAATTTCGGGAGGTCAGGCCCAACGCGTCGCCATCGCGCGGGCGCTGGCCCAACGTCCGCAACTGCTGCTCGCCGACGAACCCACCGGCCAACTCGACCGCGCCACCGGTGCCGCGGTCATCGACGTCCTGCTCGAGGCCGCGGACGAATCCGGCGCGGCACTCTTGGTGAGTACCCACGATCCGGACGTCGGGATCCGCCTGGCGCAGCGCTGGCAGGTCGACGACGGACGAGTCGTGGTCGTCGCGGGTGCGATGCCGACCGAAGGCCAAGTGTGCTCGGCCTGATCTGGATTCGTGGCACGGTCACCAAACGTCTCGGGCGGCTGATCGCCACCGCCGGCGGCGTCGCGACCGCCGTCGCGCTCCTGGCTTCGATCGGTTCGTTTCTTGCCGGGTCGAAGGCCACCATGACCCGTCGGGCCGTGCAGAACGTTGCAGTCGACTGGCAGGTCGAGGCACAACCCGGTGCAGACCCCGCCGCAGTCACGCGCGCCGTCACACGGCAGGCGACGACGGCGTTGCCCGTCGCATTCGCGACCACGACCGGATTCAGTGCCACGACCGGCGGCTCGACCCAGTCCACAGGACCGGGCGTCGTCGTCGGGCTTCCTCGCGACTATCGGAAGGCCTTCCCGGGTGTACTCCGTGATCTCGTCGGAGCGCGAACCGGCGTATTGATCGCGCAGCAGACTGCGGCGAACCTGCACGTCGCACCGGGCGACACCGTCACCATCGGCCGGGCCGGCACGACTCCAGTCGATGTGCGCATCGCCGGGGTCGTGGATCTCCCGCAGGCGGACTCGTTCTTCCAGAGAGTCGGGGCCCCCGCCGGCGGGCAGGCGCAAGCACCGCCCGACAACGTGTTGCTGATCCCAGCAGGAATGTGGCACGCGGACTTCGATCCGCTCATCGCGTCACGACCCGACCAACTCTCATTCCAGACCCACGCCCGCATCTCACACGTCTTGCCCGGAGATCCGGCTGCTGCATATACCCAGGTGACCGGCAGCGCGCGCCATCTCGAGGCTGCGCTCGCGGGAACCGGACTGGTCGGTGACAACCTGGGCGCGACGTTGAGCGCGGCACGGGGTGACGCGCTGTATGCGCAAGTGCTGTTTCTCTTCCTCGGACTTCCCGGCGCCGTCCTCGCCGGCCTGCTGACCGCGACGGTTGCCGCCTCCGGCGCCGATCGACGCCGGCGGGAGCAGGCGCTCCTCCGCACGCGTGGCGCGACGACCACCGCGCTTGTTTGGCTTGCGGTGCTCGAGGCCTCGGTGGTCGGCGGCATCGGCGCGTCGGTGGGTCTCGGCGTCGCCGCTATTGTCGGGGCGTCCGCGTTTGGCACTGCATCCTTTGGCGCCGCAACCGGCACGGCAATCATCTGGGCCGGTGGCGCGGCGGCCACGGGCTTCGCGATTGCGAGCCTGGCGGTAGTGCTTCCCGCGTGGCATGACGCCCGTTCGACGACTGTGGTCGGTGCCCGACGAGTCGTGGGGCGGCGGGGCGCGCCGCGATGGCTGCGTTTCGGACTCGATCTTGTCCTGCTCGGGGTGTCGGGCGCTGTGTTCTGGCTGACCAGCCGGAATGGTTACCAACTCGTGCTCGCACCCGAGGGCACGCCTGCGATCTCCGTGAGCTATTGGGCGCTGGCGGGCCCGGCGTTGTTGTGGGTCGGCGCCGGGTTGCTGGTCTGGCGGGTCGCGTATCTACTCCTCGACTCGTCGAGGACGATCGCTCGCCGTGTCGCTCGTCCGTTTTCCGGACGACTGGCGGCGACCGTGGGCGCGACGATGTCGCGTCAACGGCGACTGCTTGCCGGCGCGGTGGCTCTCGTCGCGCTCACCGCTGCGTTCGCAGCGTCGACCGCCATTTTCAACCGCACCTACCAGACGCAATCCGAAGTCGATGCGCGACTGAGTAACGGCGCCGACGTGACCGTGACGGAACCGCCGGGAAGCACAGTGTCACCGGACGCCGCCGCAGGATTGAGTGCCGTTCCCGGGGTGAAGGCCGTCGAACCGCTGCAACACCGATACGCATACGTCGGGGCTGATCTGCAGGACCTCTACGGGGTGCGAACGTCGACGATCGTCGACTCCACCAAACTTCAGGACGCCTATTTCCACGGAGGCACCGCCCGCTCGCTGGTCAACCGCTTGGCGCGACAGCCCGACGGGATCATCGTCAGTGCCGAAACGGTCAAGGACTTCCAGCTCCGCCCGGGTGACACCCTGCGGCTTCGCCTCCAAGACGCACGCACAAAACAGCTGACCCAGATTCCATTCCGCTACGTCGGTGTCGCGACCGAGTTTCCGACCGCGCCTCGCGACAGCTTCATGCTCGCCAACGCCGCGTACATCGCGCGTGTCACCGGGACTGATGCGGTCGGGTCCTTCCTCGTCGATACCGGCGGAGCATCGCCCGCGGTGGTTGCGACCGCGCTCCGGTCCCGGCTCGGGACCGCCGCCACCGTCACCGACATCACCAGTACCCGCAAGCTTGTCGGATCCAGCCTCACCGCAGTGGACCTCGCAGGACTCACCCGCGTCGAACTCGGTTTTGCGGTCGCGCTTGCGGCTGCTGCGACGGGGCTGGTCCTTGCTCTCGGATTCACCGAGCGGCGACGCAACTTCGCGATCGCGATCGCGCTCGGCGCCAAACCCCGCCAGCTCGGAGGCTTCGTGTGGAGCGAAGCTGCGTTCGTTTCACTCGGGGGTCTTGGCGCCGGTGCTTTGGTCGGATGGGTACTCACCGAAATGCTCGTCAAAGTGCTGACGGGTGTCTTCGACCCACCACCGGCAGCGCTCTCAGTGCCGTGGATGTATCTCGCAGCCGTGTTCGGCGTATCGATCGGGGCAGTGCTGGTCGCGTCGGTCATGACGATCCGCCGCGCGCAAGGGTCACCGATCTCGGTGCTCCGCGACCTGTGATCGAAGACCCGCCGACTGGTGCTGAACGAGGAAGCGAGATGCCAACACGGGAACAGTTGTCGTACATGCCCGTCGAAGCCGCGGTGCGCCGTGCGATCGGCGACGGTGAGGTGTTGCACACGCCCGCGAGCGGATCTGAGTTCAAGGTGGCGAGCATGAACCGGGAACACCTCGTGCTCCTGCTCGGTGCGACCGCCGCCTGGACCCCGATCGCCTGGGAATGCCTGGAGGGTGTCCCTGCGTTCCTCGTCGACCGGGAATGGGTGGTGATCCGATCGCGCGACGACACGGCACGCAGTCCGGTGACGTTGGAGGGCTACGTCCGGCGGTACCTCAAGCGTGCGGCTGCCGCTTACGTCGCTGCGGTGTTGGAGGGCGCCGAGGTGGTCGAGGTGCGCCGTGCCCGTCCGGCCCAGTGTCGACTCCACCCGACATTCATCACACGGGTCGAGGCTCTCCCACCTGCCGACCTGTGACCGGCCTGGGGTCGCTCCGTCGATCGGACCGGTTCTTTTACGTCGGGCTTTCACGGCTCTTACGTGCGCATGGTCCCATAGCGAGGTACCACCATCCGCCAACCCGGGCGGGTCGACCGAAGGGACACTGCATGGAAATGTCACGCCGTAAGTGGGTCACGATCGCGATCGCAACTGGCGCTCTGATCGGGAGTGCCGGCATCGCAGGCGCAGTCACCGCGTCATCGACGACGACCAGTCCGTCTCCGAGTTCAGCGACGCCAACCCCGCACTTCAACACGGATCCCACCCATGAAGCCGGCGAGTCCGCCCAACGGCAGGCCGACGAGGCTTCAGGGAAGGCAGGCTTCGGCCGGGGCGGTCACTCGAACACCGACCCCGCCCACGAGGCCGGGGAGTCTGCCGCGCGCACTACGGAAGAAGCCCAACACGACGCCGGTACGAGCAGTGGAACCGCTCCCGAGACGGGAACCACGACCCCCGGTCAATGACCATTTGTGGCCCGATGGTTTACCCACTTGGGGTTTTCTCCGGCACCGCCACATGCGACGCTGCTGATCCTCCCAAGGAGGCGGCACCGAGGTCCCGAACCTGACGTGCCGCACGACAGAGCCCCCACCGCAGTAGCCCGCGGCGCGGGGCTCTGTCGCGTTCATCGCGCCCTTGACGGAGGGTGAGCGTTCGGCGGCGAGAAGATCCGCGTTCAGTCCGCGGAAAGTCCGCGAAAACTTGAAAAACGCGGACAAACGGTGAGCATCAATGAACACTATTTGTGCTGGTCAGAGGCTGTATTCGGCCGATCGGCGCAGGTCAGAAAAGTGCTTCGAGAGGTCTGGGGGACCGAAGGTCCCGGGTTCGAGTCCCGGCAGCCCGACCACAAGAATGAGCCTCTGAGAACTGAGAGCCGGTCGGCGACAGCGTCGCGACCGGCTCTCGTCCGCGAAAAGTCCACGGCAGCCTGCTGGAACGTGGAGTCGAGCCCAGCGTTCAACGGGTTCGAGAATCTCAGTCCACGCTGTCGCGTCGAGGATCTGCAGCTTCCCGGCGCGCCGCGCGGGGAGGATCGACGCAAGGAAACCGAGTACACACGCCGCCGCGAACAAATACACCAGACGCAGCGTCGGGAAGCTCAGGATCGCAGTGTTGGCCGGCAGGATCTGCACTGCAGCCGCACCAAATGCGATGCCGAGACCAACTCCGAGGATCCCGCCAAAGATCGCGAGCATCACGCCTTCGATCCGAATCATGCGCCGCATCGAACGTCGATCCATGCCGATCGCCCGCAACAGACCCAGCTCACGCGTCCGTTCGACAATCGAGAGCGCCAACGTGTTTGCGATCCCGAGCGCGGCCACGACCACCGCAAACACGGGCAGGCCGTCGATGATCGCGAGGACCGGGTCGAGGTCGCCGGTGAGGTCCGAGACCCGAACCCGCAGAGATCGGCAACGAAGCAGCCTGGGACGGAGCTGAGACCTCGCGCGGACCTTTGCCGTCCGTTGAACTCGCGCGGCAGCCCGTTGACCAACGGCTCTCTACCGTCGATTCCGTCGGTAGCCAGGCGAGGAACCGAGGTCCACGGTGGCAATAGCAATGCACGATCAACGAACGAAGCGCCGTCGCTCACGACGGATGGCGGGACCGTCGACGCTGACGGTGGTGATCGTGCCGACGCCCGAGGACGGGGTCTCGATGGTCGAGCTGCTCGCGCGTCTGCGCACGGCAGCGCCGAACGCTTGGCTCTTGGTGGTCGCAACGGCCGTTGGTGCCCCCGAGGCCAGATATGCCGAACGACTGGCTCTGCACCTCGGAAACATCGTGGTCGGCGCGGCCGATGATCTCGA
>JBBQXR010000211.1:0-6335 GCA_038209455.1 Acidimicrobiia bacterium | reverse complement strand
AAGGCGCGGTGGGAGATCTTTGACGACGCGATGCGTTCGTCGTTCACCGCGCGCCTCGACCTCGAGTCGCGGTTGGAACGCGCGCTCGAACGCGACGAGTTCCGGCTGTTTCTCCAACCGATCATCGAGTTGCACACGGGTCGCTGCGTCGGTGCGGAGGCATTGTTGCGGTGGCAGGATCCGGAGATGGGATTGGTGTCACCGGACGCCTTCATCGGCCTGGCCGAAGAGACCGGTCTCATCATCCCGATCGGCGAGTGGGCGCTGTCCGCAGCCTGCCGCGCCGTGGCGCAGTGGGAACAGGTCGGACTGCTCTCGCACGAGTTCACGATGTCGGTGAATCTGTCGGCGCGGCAGGTCGCGCAGGCCGATCTCGTCGAACGGGTGCGGGCGGTGATCGCCCGGAATGGTGCCATGGCGTCGCGTTTGGTCCTCGAGATCACCGAGAGCGTGCTCATGGACGAGTCGGCGGTCGGCGCGATGCACGCGTTGCGCGAACTCGGCGTTCGCTTCTCGATCGACGACTTCGGAACCGGGTATTCCTCGCTCGGGTACCTGAAGCGGTTCCCGGTGGATTCGGTGAAGGTCGACCGTTCGTTCGTCAGCGGACTCGGGACCGACGGCGAGGACTCGGCGATCGTCACCGCGGTCGTGAGCCTCGGTCATGCCCTCGGGCTCTCGGTCGTGGCCGAGGGAGTCGAGACCAGCGGGCAGCTCCAGCGCCTGTTGGCGTTGGGCTGTGACCGGGCCCAGGGATATTGGTTTTCGGGCCCGCGGAACGCGACGGAGTTTGCCGGCCTCCTCAACGCCCAGCCGTGGGTCGCCGTGCGCACGGCGTGGGGCGGACAGCTGTCGCAGGAGCGGTTCGTGAGCGAGACCACCCCATAGGTCAGAATCTCGTCAGGACACGACGGGGAGCTGATGGTGAAGTTCGACGCTGGGGATACCGCCTGGGTCTTGGTGGCTGCTGCGCTGGTGATGTTCATGACGCCTGGACTGGCTCTGTTCTACGGCGGCATGGTGCGCACCAAGAACGTGCTCGGCATGCTGATGCAGAACTTCTTCTCGCTCGGCATCGTGAGTGTGCTGTGGGCCGTGGTCGGGTTCTCGCTCGCGTTCGGCGGCACGGGGAAATGGATCGGCAACTTCGACTTCGCCGGTCTGCATCACGCAGCAACGGAGTTCGCGCCGGGGTTCTCGGGGCTGCACATCCCACCGCTGGCGTTCATGTCGTACCAGATGATGTTCGCGATCATCACGCCCGCGCTGATCACGGGCGCCATCGCGGATCGGATGCGCTTCTCGGCGTGGGTCTGGTTCACCGGCCTCTGGGCGATCCTGGTGTACTCGCCGGTCGCGCACTGGGTCTTCTCGCCGAGCGGTTGGCTGTTCCGGCGGGGTGCGCTCGACTTCGCCGGCGGGACCGTCGTGCACATCAACGCCGGCGTCGCGGCCCTCGCCGTCGTGCTCGTGCTCGGGAAGCGGAGGGGCTGGCCGAAGCATCCGATGCCGCCGCATTCCTTGCCGCTCACGCTCATCGGCACCGGGATCCTCTGGTTCGGTTGGTTCGGCTTCAACGCCGGTTCGGCGCTGGGCGCGAACGGGCTCGCCGCGCAGGCACTGGTGAACACCCACCTCGCCGCCGCGGCCGGGATGCTCGGATGGTTGGTCCTCGAGAAGGTGCGGACCGGACACGCAACCACGCTGGGCGCGGCGTCCGGCGCAGTCGCGGGGCTGGTCGCGATCACGCCGTGCGCCGGGTACGTCGGGGGTCTCGCCCCGATCGCGATCGGTGCGGTCACCGGCGCGATCTGTTTCCTCGCGGTGAGCATGAAGTTCCGCTTCGGCTACGACGACTCACTCGACGTCATCGGTGTCCACCTCGTCGGCGGCATCCTCGGATCGTTGCTCCTCGGCTTCTTCGCCGACACGTCGGTCAACGCCGCCGGCCGCGACGGTGTCTTCAGCGGTGGCGGCTGGGGCCTGCTCGGCGAGCAGTTCCTCGCGGTGGGCGTGACGCTGGTCTTCTCCTTCGTGGTCACGACCCTGATCTGCATCGCGCTCAAGGCCGCCCTGCCGGGTGGGTTGCGCGTTCCCGAAGAGGACGAGGAGACCGGGCTCGACCTCACCCAGCACTCGGAGGTGGCGTATGCCATGGACCGCGTCTGACCCAGCCATCCGCCACGAATCGAACGGAGACCGATGAAGCTCGTCACCGCCATTATCAAGCCGTTCCGGCTCGACGAGGTGAAGGAGAGCCTCAAGTCGCTAGGTGTCCAAGGCCTCACCGTCTCGGAGGTCCAGGGGTTCGGCCGCCAGCGGGGTCACACCGAGGTGTACCGCGGCGCCGAGTACGAGATCGACTTCGTCCCCAAGGTCCGGATCGAGGTGCTCGTCGAGGACAAGGACGCCGACGGGGTCGTGCAGGCCATTGTCGAGAGTGCGCACACCGGCAAGATCGGTGACGGCAAGGTGTGGGTCACCACCGTCGACACGGTCGTACGCGTCCGTACGGGTGAAGCGGGTCCCGACGCGCTGTGACTGAGACGCCCGCGCGGCGATCGATCCGCGCCGCGCGCGACGCATTGGTGCTCGACGACACCCTTCGAGGTCGCGACTTCGGCCGGGCACTTTCCGTGGTGGTCGACGATGCCGTCGCGGAGGTGGTGGCCGAAGTCGGTGCGGACCGGATCGGCGTGCTCGCGCTCGGGTCGTACGGGCGGCGCGAGTTGTGTCCCGGGTCGGATCTCGACCTGCTCTTGCTCCACGACGGACGCACCGATGTCGCCGCGGTCGCGGACGCGCTCTGGTACCCGCTCTGGGATGCGGGCTTCGTGCTGGGTCACGCCACCCGAACGGCGCGCGAGACGGTCAAGCTCGCCGACCACGACGTCGAGACGCTCACCGGGCTGCTCGATCCCCGCTGGATCGGCGGCGCGCTCGAATCGGAGGCCCACCGACTCGTCGCCGACGTTCGTGGCGTCGCACGGCGTCGGCGCACCGCGGTGATCGAGCAACTGGCCGACGCATCGACGGTCCGCCGGGTACGGCCCGGCCCGATCTCCGAGATGCTCGAGCCGAACCTCAAGGACGGTGCGGGCGGGCTCCGTGACCTCCACTCGATGGTGTGGGCCGGGTGGTGCGGAATCGGCGAGCTCCGGGCTGAAGACCGAGACGCGCTCCACGCCGCCGCCGCCGTGCTGCTCGACGTGCGGGTGGGGTTGCATCGGGCCACAAGTGGCCGGTCCGATGTCCTCGCGCTGCAAGATCAGGATGCCGTCGCCGAGCGGCTGACGTTCGTCGATGCCGACGCGCTCGTTCGCGCCGTGGCCGCCGCCTCGCGGTCCGTGGCGTGGATTGCCGGTGACGTGTGGTCGCGTGAACGCAAAGGGTCCGACCGATCGCGGCGCCGCTCGGGCCCCGTGACGTCGATCGTCGCGAGCGGTGTCGAGATCGTCGACGGCCGGATCGGCGTGACCGCAGATGCGGTGATCGACGGTGCGCTCCTCCTGCGCGTCGCGAGCGTCGCCGCCACGACCGGCCGGCCGATCGACCGGGACGCGTTGGCGCGTCTGCGGACCGCGGGCACGCCCGAGTGGAACGATGAGATCCGGGCCGATTTCGTCTCGGTGCTGGAGTCGGGCGACCAGGTGATCGACGTCTTCGAGGCGCTCGATCTCGAGAACCTGGTGAGCCGGATCCTGCCCGAGTGGGAGCAGATCCGGTTCCGGCCCCAGCGCAACGCGTACCACCGGTTCACCGTCGATCGGCACCTGCTCGAAACCGTGGCCGAAGTTGCGTTGCTCCGGACAGGAGGCACCGAGTCCGAGGTTGTGGTGGCCGAAGCGCTCGAACACCCGGAGCTCCTGGCGCTCGGTGCGCTCCTTCACGACATCACCAAGGGTCAACCGGGAGACCACGCGGTGACCGGCGCCGTCGCCGCGCGCAACGTCGGCCTCCGTCTGGGGTTGCCCGATCCCTTGGTCGACACGCTCGCATGGTTGGTGCTGGACCACCTGCTCATGGCCGACACCGCGACCCGGCGCGATCTCGCCGATCCGGTGACGATCGAACAGTTCGCGGCCCGCGTGGGAAGCCCCGACCGGCTTCGCCTGCTCCGACTGTTGACGGTGGCCGACTCGCGAGCCACCGGCACGGCCGCGTGGGGGCCGGGCAAGGCGGCATTGGTGCGCGAGCTGTACGACCGGACCATGGCGGTGTGGCACGGCGCCTCGGCGCCCGTCGTCAGCGGAACGGATTCGGCCGCCCCCATCGATTTGGTCGCGGGCCCGGGCGTCGTCGTCGTGTGGGAGACCCTGGCCGACGGCCGCCTGCGGGCCACGGTCGGCGCGCCCGACCGACCGGGGCTCCTCGCGGGCGTCGCCGGGGCGTTGAGCCTCGAAGGCTTCGACATTGCGGCGGCCGAAGGCCACACCGTGGCTGCCGGCCGTGCGGCCGAGGTATTCGTGGGGACCGACCGATTCGATCGCCTCGGCGACGACGCCGGTCGGGCGCGTGCCGCAGACACGATCCGGCTCGTACTCCGGGGTGAGCGTTCGGTGGCCGACGATCTCCGGGCCCGGCGCAAGACGTACGCCCGACCGGCCGACGCGGCGCGGTCCGACGACTCGATCCGTATCCGCGTCGAACAGGACGCGTCCGAGGATGCGTCGGTCATCGAGGTGTTCGCCCCGGACCAGGTCGGGCTACTCGCGACCGTGGCCGCGGTGTTCGGCGCCCTGGACTTCGACGTGTTGGTCGCGCGGGTCTCGACCACGGGCGATCAAGCGGTCGACGTCTTCTACGTGCAGGACCACGGCCGGAAGGTGACCGACCCGCGCCGAATCGCCGGCCTGCGGCGGGCACTCGTGACGGCGCTCACCGGCGATTAGTTTTCCGCAGCGATGGATGACGCAGTCGCTGCCTCAGATGTGTTGCGCTGGTCCGAGACGCTCTCGGCCATCGCCCGTACCGGTCTCGGGTTCACCCAGAGCCTGTACGAGCAGGAACGGTTCGAGGAGGTGCTGAAGGTGGCTGCCGACATCCGCGCCGCCGCCATCGACGAGGCCGAGTCCGAGGCGCTCTACGAGGAGTGGCTCAGTTCGGTCGGCAACGGGGTGGCGGGATACGTCACGCCGAAGGTGGCGGTCGCGGCCATCGTCGGGAACGAGGAGGGTGAGATCCTGCTCACCCAACGGGCCGACAGCGGCATTTGGTTGTACCCGGTCGGCTGGGCCGACGTCGGCTACTCACCCTCGGAGATCGCGGTGAAGGAGGTCTACGAGGAGACCGGTATCGAGGTGGAGCCGGTCGCGCTGATCTCGGTGCTCGACGGACTCCGGCTCGGCTTCGCCCACATCCCGATGTACTCGATCCTGTTCCACTGCCGGATGATCGGTGGGGAACTCCGCGGCCACCCGCTCGAGACCCGGGCGGTCGGGTTCTTCGCCCGTGACCGGTTGCCGACGCCGCTCGCAGGTGCCCACCGCTGGGGCGAACTCGCCTTTCGTGCGATCGACGGCGACACCATGCCCGCCGACTTCGATCTGCCGCGCACGCCACCCTGGCGGGAGTGAGTCGGTCAGGGGCCGAGTTGGCGGACGAGGAGATCGAGGACCGACACCGATCCGGCGGCCCGCTCCCACTCGTCGCCGATGGCGTCGTGGTCGACGAGGCCGCTCAGATCAGGTGCCCGGCCGAGGGTCTCGAGCACCCGCTGGGCGAGCGTCGCCGGTTCCAACTCGTCGCCGTAAGCGGGGAAGCACTCGAGGCCGTCCCATAGGTCCGTGAGGCCCACTGAGGCGGTGCCGATGGGGAGTGTGGTGGCGGGTGCCCCAGCGGTGACCGCGTCTACCACGAGGTCCCACAAGTCGTACGGAGAGACTCCCTCGGGGGCCTGGTACCCGGCGATCGGGTGGAGTCGCCATTCGAGGACCGGTTCGCCGGTGAACCAGGTCTGCGAGCCGTTCACGTAACAGTCGACCGGGGTGCCGAGCCGTTCGTCCATGGCCAAGACGAGTTCGGGGGTCACGCGCCAGACGGCGGTCGCAGTTCGCATGTCCGGACGCTACCGCCCGCCCCCGTCGCGGGTACCTTCCCGCACCGTGACGGGATCCGGGACACGATCGGTCGGGCTCGTTGTCGCCATCGTCGTGCTGATGGTGGCGTGCGGGAGCGATGCGTCGCCGACGCGTGCCGACTTCCGCCGATCGGTGAATGCCGAGTGTCGGGCGGTGCGCAAGGCGGTCGCCGAGGCCGCACCGGCCGCAGGGGCACGTCCCGCCGCGTTGATCCACGCCGGGCGCGCCGCGTTCGTCCGCCAACGTGCTGCGCTG
>JBBQXR010000210.1:0-6342 GCA_038209455.1 Acidimicrobiia bacterium | reverse complement strand
ACGCGTCGCGATGACTTGCACCCCCTCACGGAACTCGTGCACCACACCCGAGGTTGCGGCGGCGTTGCCATCGCGCGTCGGCACCGGACCGATCCGGAACGGGATGAGCACTGCGATACCGACCACGAACGTGATGCTGTTGACCACGAACGCGCCGACGAAACCGAACAGTGCGATGGACACCGACGCGAGGAGCGGGCCGAACGCGATGGCCGACTGCTGAGCGGTGGCGAGCATGCCGTTCGCCGCGGCGAGTTGGTCGTCGCCCACGATTCGCGGTGGCAGCGCCTGGAATGCCGGCTCCGCGAACGCCTTGGTCACGCCGTCGATCGCAGCGAGCAGCACAAGCGCCTCGAACGAACCGGCGAAGAGGAAGAGCAACGCCACGAGCGCGGCGGCGCCGTCGGCCACGATCAGCGCGCGCTTCGGTCCGAAGCGGTCGACCGGGATCCCCGCTACGGGACCGAGGAGGAACGGTGGCAGTGCCCACGCGAGCCCGAGGAGCGCGATGTCGGACGGTCCGGCGTCGAAATGGAACGTGGCGTAGCCCCAGATGGCCACGAGCGCGCACCACGTCCCGATCGCATTCAGGGACTGGCCGGCCACCAGGAACGCGATCCGACGATCACGCAGCAACGACATCCGTCCAAAGTACCTGCTCAGGACCGTTTTCCGACGCGATTTACGGCGTGCCCAGCGACACGCGCGATTCGGGAGGCCCCTCGGGCCACCGGCCGTAGCATGACGCCATGACCTGTCCCTCCTGTGGTGGTACCGCGCCGATCGACGCCCGGTTCTGCCCTGCGTGTGGGCATGCCCTCGTCAGCCGCCACGACGAGCGGCGCGTCGCCACCGTCCTCTTCGCAGATCTCGTCGGGTTCACCCGGCTCTCCGAGACGGCCGACCCGGAACAGATCAAGAACATCGTCGATCAGTGCTTCGAACGGCTCGCGGCCGAGGTCGTCTCCTACGGCGGTCAGGTCGACAAGGTGATCGGTGACGCGCTCGTCGCGATCTTCGGCGCGCCGGTCGCGCACGAGGACGACGCCGAGCGCGCGGTGCGCGCCGGCCTACGGATGCAGGAGCGCCTCGACCAACTCTGCGGTGAAACCGGCCTCGAGTTGCGCATGCGGATCGGCATCAACACGGGTGAGGTCCTCGTGGGCGCGCTGCGGGCCGGAGGTGACTACACCGCGATGGGCGACGTCGTGAACACGGCGAGCCGGCTCCAGACCATCGCATCCCCGGGCCAAGTCGTCGTCGGTCCCGCCACGCATTCCGCGACCCGAGCTGCGGTGCGGTACGAACCGCTCGGCGCCCTGACGGTGAAGGGCCGCGAAGAGGCGGTCGAAGCGTGGCATGCGGTGGCTGCACTCGCCCCGCCCGGCTCGCGCCGGGCCCGACCCCAGACCCCCATGGTGGGGCGCGACGACGAACTCGTGGTACTCCGCGCGTCGCTCACCACGACCGTCACGCGCAAGCGCACCCACTTCATCCTCGTCGTCGGTGAGGCCGGGGTGGGCAAGACCCGGATCGCGGCCGAACTCGGCCTCGAGGCCGAGACCAACTACGACGCTCGCGTCCTCACCGGCCAGTGCATCCCGTACGGCGAGACCGACGCCTGGTACCCGATCGGCTCGATGATCGCGAGCGTCTGCTGTGTCAGCCTCGACGACGACACCGAGGTCCAGTCGGCCGCGGCCCACCATGCGGTGGCCAACGCGCTCCACCGACCGCCCGAGGATCCCGAGGTCCGGCGCATCGCCGAGGGGCTCCTCGTCCTCATGGGCCGGCCCGTGCACTCGGATGCCGTCGACCCCAGCCGCGCCCACGAAGATGCACTGCGTGCCGGACTCGCGTTCCTCGGTGCGCTCGCCGAGGAACGGCCGCTCGTCCTCATCCTCTCGGACCTGCACTGGGCCGACCCCGAACTGCTGGAGTTTCTCCCCCGCCTCCTGCAACGGCTCAGTGGACTCCCCGCACTGCTCCTCGCGACTGCGCGTGCCGAGTTCGCCGAGGAGTGGTCACCGCCACCGGGTCGCCACAACGTGGTCAACGTGTACCTCGACCCGCTCGGCGCCGAGGACACCGACCTCCTGCTCGCCGCGCTGATGCCCGACACGTCGGCCGAGGTACGCGCCTCACTGCGCGACCGCTCCGGCGGCAACCCGTTCTTCGTCGAGGAACTCGCGGCCATGACCTGCGACAACGAGACCGGCACCTCGGAGCTCCCCGCGACCCTGCACGGCCTCATCGCGGCGCGCCTCGACCGGCTCCCCCTCGCCGACCGAACGGTGCTCGAGGACGCTGCGGTCATCGGAGTCAACGGACCCGTGGCACTCGTGGACGTGCTCGCCGAGACCCACGGAGCGGACGCCACGCAAGCATTGGTCCGCCTCGCCGACGCGGGCTTGCTCGACCTGACCGGCGACGAGTTCTCGTTCCGCAACGAACTGACGCGCGAGATCGCGTACGGCACCCTGACCAAGGCGGCCCGGGCCCAACGGCACGGACTGCTCGCGAAGACGATCGCCGCCGAAGGCGAACGTACCGGGCGCATCGAGGAGGTCATGGACCGCCTCGGCTACCACTTCAACCGCGCTGCATCGCTCCGCGGCGAACTCGGAACCGGCGAGGGCATGCATCCCGAGATGGCGCGCCAGGCCGCGTCGTTCCTCGCTCGCGCCGCGCGCCGGGCCGAGCAACGCGAGAACTGGAAGCTCGCCGATGCGTACCTGACCGACGCGCTCAACCTGGTCGACCCGACCGAGCGCGCCGAACAACTCGGCCTCTACCTCGCGCGGGCGCGGGCGCGCGCCGAACAACGGGAGACCGCCGGCGCGCGCCACGACCTCGCGGCCGTCGACCGCCTCGCCCACGAGCTCGAGGACCCGCGGGCGCTTGCCTCGGCCACCACGATTCTCGGTGACGTGCAGTACAAGGAAGGTGATCTCACCACGGCTACGGCCACGCTCGATCGAGCGATCGAACAGTGGCGTGGACTCGGCGATACCTACGGCCTCGCCGAGGCGTTGCGGTTCGCCGGGATGACCGCGCTGTTCCGCGGCAAGCTCGACGAAGCGGGCACGCGGATCGAAGAAGCACTCTCGCTCTTCCGCGGCGCCCACGACCTGCGCGGTGAGGCGTGGGCCCTCCAGAACCTCGCGTGGATGGCCTTCATCGAAGGTGAGTACGCGAAGGCCGAGAAGCGGCTCGAGGTCTCGGCCGCCACCTTCGGCGAGATCGGTGACTGGGGCGGGGTCGCGTGGGCCCTCGGGCTCCTCGCCTGGGTGCGATTCACCCAGGGTCGCATCGAGGAGGCCCGTGATCTCGCCGTGCGCATGGAGCAGGAGTCCCAGGAACTCGGGAACCGCTGGGCCAGCGCCATGATGAATGTGCTCCTCGCCAACATCAGCCTCTGGACCGGCGATCCGCACACCGCCATCGAGCAGGCCCGCTCCTCACTCGAGGTGTTCCGCGCGCTCACGGACCCGTGGGGCGAACTCCAGGCCATGGCGCCGCTGATCCTGGCGATGACGGTCACGGGCCGGTACGGCAAGGCCCAGGCACTCATCGACGAGGTCGAGACCGTCGGGTTCCAGGTGACCGACGAAACGATGTCGCGGTTCCCCTCGATGGTGCGAGTGGCGATCGCAGCGCTGGCCGGAGACGACAGGGCCTACGACCTGGCCCACACCCACCTCGGCGACCTCGGTGGCCAGCGTTTCGTCAACGACGAGCAACGGATGCTCCTCGGTCTCACGTGCCTCCAGCATGGCGCGGTCGAGGAAGCCCTCGACGTTCTCGGGCACGCGCGCGAGATCGCGTTCGGCGCCGGGAGTGATGCCGCTACCAACGTGACGTACGCGATGACCTTGACCGCGGCCGGACGCGCGGACGAGGCATTGAAACTCTGCACGGAGATCGAGGACACGCTCGTCACGTACGCGGACCGGTGGCGTCACGGGGTCGCGCGAGCCTTCGCCGCGGCCGGCGTGGGAGACCAAGCCGCGGCCGACGCCACGATGACCGAAATCCTGGACGCGATCGACGAGACCGACGCCACCCTCGACCGAGCGTTGGTCCGCCTCGCCGCGGCGGCGATGTGGCCCGACGACCCGCGTGGGATTGCGGCCCAAGCGGGCGCACGCGACCTGCTGGACGCCTCGGAGATGGCCGTCACCGGCTGGGCTCGGCTCTTCGGACTCCTCGCTCCGACGTAGACCCCAGGATTCCCGCATCGGCGATCGCCACGGATCACTCGGCGGGGAGCGTGCCCGCCCGGACCCTGATCTCGTCCATCAGCGTGGCCACCACACGACCGTCGACAAACGTCGCCGCGTCCGCAAGCGCGGTGCCCGCGACCACCGAGTCCCGCACCACCTCGGCCCACGACCGCATCGCACCGAGGTGGGGATCGGCCTCCCCGATCTCCGGAGAGACCCACTCGGTCCGAGAGCCGTCGAGTCGCCGCACCACCACCCGATGATCAGCAACCACCTCGACGGTCGCCTCGGACCCCACCACCACGACGCGCGGCGCGAGTGAGGCGGCGGCGGTCGACGTGGAGTCGAGGACCACTCGCGCACCGCTGGTGGTCGCCAACGTTGCGAGGAGCGCATCCTCTGCGTCGCACGCCACGGGCTCACCGTCCGCGTCCGGTCGGGTGGGGATCTCGGTGCGCAGATCAGCCGCGAGCACGGTGAGTTCCCCGCACCACCACCGGACCGTGTCGATGGCGTGGGCACCCCACGCGCCCAGCCATCCCCCACCGGCGGCGCGGTCGAAGAGCCACCCGGCCGGCCGGAGTGGCACCCGCGTCGCACTGCTCACGTGCGACCACGCCACCCGCTCGACCGCACCGATCTCGCCCCGCTCGATCAGGTCCTTGACCATTCTGCGGGCCGGTTCGTAGCGGAACTCGAAGTTCACCAAGGCGACGACGCCCCGTTCGCGGGCGTGGCCGGCCATCACCGTGGCTTCGATGCCGCTACGACCGAACGGCTTGTCGCACAGCACCGCCGTTCCGGCATCGAGCGCCATCTGCACCGTGGACCGGTGCAGCATCGGCGGCGTGTGAACCGAGACGAGGTCGAGGTCCGTCCGCTCGCAGAGGTCACGCACCGCTCGGGCATCGCGCGCCGAGACCACGTCGACCACCTCACACCCGTCGGTGGACGCGAACACCGGCGCCACCACCCGGGCGCCGAACCCCGAGCCGATCACGCCCACCCGCATCACTGCACTCATTCCGCGAACGTCGCGGTCGGATCAGGGTCACTGGCGCCGACGCCGAAATGGAACCGGGCGAGGAAGTAGTGCCCGAGCGGGCCGATGCCGAACGCAAAGACGAGCGTGCCGATCCCGATGTCGCCGCCGAGGATGAACCCGCCGACGAGTGCGCCGAGTTCGAGCAGGGTCCGCACGATCCAGAGCGGATACCCACGCGCCGAGATCCCCGTCATGAGCCCGTCGCGCGGCCCCGGACCGAGCCCGCAGCCGATGTAGAGACCGACGCCGAACGCGGTGACGAAGACACCGCCCACGAGCAGCGCCCACTGCACCGCCAGCGTGTGCGTGGCCGGGATCGCGTCGAACACGCCGTTGGTGATGAAGCCGACCGTCAGGGTGTTGAGAATGGTCCCGACGCCCGGGCGTTGCCGCAACGGGATCCACGCCAGGAGCACCACGAGTCCGAGCAGCACCACCACTTCACCGAAGCTCAGCCCGGTGTGCCGCGCGATGCCTTGATGCAGGACGTCCCAGGGGCTCACGCCGAGCTTGGCGCGCAGCGTGCAGGCAATGCCGATCCCGAGAAGGACCAGTCCGACGACGAGTCGGGGCAGGCGCCGCCGCATCTCGGCGACGTCACGGAATCGGATGACGGCGTAGCCGCCGGCGGGTGACGCGGGGACGGTGCTCACTCCGACGATGTTCGCAGGTCGGCCGCCGAAGCCGGGTCGAGCAGAACCTGCGCGTGGGCGGTCAGCTGGAGGACCGACGCCGGGCAGGCCGTGGTCACGGGGCCTTCGAGCGCGGCGGCGACCGGACGGGCCTTGCGTGCCTCCGGCGCCACGACGATCACCGACCGGGCGCTCAGCAGGGCCGGGATCGTGACCGTGATCGCCCGCGGCGGCACGTCGGCAACGGTCGGGAAATGGCCTTCGCCCACTTGCTGGGCGCGGCACGCGGCGTCGAGTTCCACGACCTTCACTGCATACGGATCCGAGAAATCGGCCACGGGCGGGTCGTTGAACGCAAGGTGCCCGTTCTCGCCGATGCCCAGCACACACAGATCGAGCGGGTGATCGGCGAGGAGCGCGGCGTACCGCGCACATTCGG
>JBBQXR010000209.1:0-6413 GCA_038209455.1 Acidimicrobiia bacterium | reverse complement strand
ACCTACCCTCCCGGTCGGACCCAGCGCACCCGTACCACCAGTGCCGCCGGTTCCACCTACAGCGCCAGTGCCACCGGTGCCGCCAGTTCCACCGACATCTCCGGTACCGCCGGTTCCACCTACAGCGCCAGTGCCACCGGTGCCGCCAGTCCCACCGACAGCACCTGTACCGCCAGTTCCACCAGTTCCACCGACATCACCTGTACCGCCAGTTCCACCGGTACCACCAGCCGGCCCGGACGGACCCAGCGCACCCGTACCACCAGTGCCGCCAGTCCCACCGACATCGCCAGTACCGCCAGTACCGCCGGTTCCACCGACGTCGGCAGTTCCGCCAGTACCACCCGTACCGCCGAGCGCACCAGTTCCGCCAGTCCCACCGACATCACCGGTACCGCCAGTTCCACCTACATCACCAGTGCCACCGGTGCCGCCCGTACCGCCGAGCGCTCCAGTCCCACCGGTTCCGCCGATCGAACCCGTACCACCAGTCCCACCTACATCACCAGTGCCGCCGGTCCCGCCAGTCCCGCCGGTTCCACCGATCGGTCCGGACGGACCCAGCGCACCCGTACCACCGGTGCCGCCAGTCCCACCCGTGCCTCCAGATCCACCTGGCGCGCCAGTACCACCGGTGCCGCCAGTCCCACCGACCGGGCCGCTCGGGCCTAGCGCGCCGGTTCCGCCTGTACCGCCAGTACCACCGGTACCGCCAGATCCACCTGCTGCGCCCGTGCCACCAGTTCCACCATGGGCGCCGGTTCCGCCAGTGCCACCAGTTTCACCCTTGGCGCCAGTACCGCCGGTTCCGCCGGCCGGGCCACTCGGACCCAGCGCACCCGTGCCACCAGTTCCACCGTGGGCGCCGGTACCACCCGTGCCACCGGTTCCACCCTTGGCACCGGTACCGCCGGTTCCGCCGGCCGGGCCACTCGGGCCCAACGCACCCGTGCCACCCGTCCCGCCGGTACCACCCTTGGCGCCAGTACCACCTGTCCCACCGGTACCGCCGGTCCCACCCGTGCCGCCGTGTTCACGGTCGTTGTTTTGGACGATGGTCGCGGACGCGGTGGAAGCGAAGGCGGCGCTCAACCCATAGGTGACGGCCAAAACCGTCATGAGGAGCGTGATGCCCTTCAACCCGAAACGCGTCCTGCCTTGCACAAAACCTCCGAACGTGATCGACCAGCGGTCGATCAATCGGAAGTCGGGCCGGTCTCACCAGTAGCTCGCCCGGACGCAGGTGACCGCGTCTAGTCCGGGTGTCATAGCTTCCCCACTCCGTCCGGCGACCCTAAATGATCAACCACGCAGAGTGCAAGGGGGCAGACGGCCCAATTCACGCGTTAGAAATGCGCGAATCCGCTTGCCACACCGCACACCCGCTCCGACAGCTGAGGGGTGCGGTGTGGCAACTGGACCGATCATCCGGCGAAACGCCCCGAAACATCCCGCCGACTGGGCGAAATGAACACGCAGCGCGGCGCGCGTCGGGGAGGGGAGAGGATCCGGACGGCAATTCGCGGTCGTGGCGCACCCCGGGCGTGCAGATCCGGTCCAGTTATTGTCGTGCGGATCAGTCGGATCTCGGTTGGTGGGCGCGGACCATGCATGAGCGAGGGTTCCCATCGTCTCTGCCTGCGCTCCCGCAACGCGCCGAGCCTGAACGCGCGACCCGATGAGCGAGACGCGCGAAGACGAACGACTGAGGCGACTCGGGTGGTGGCTCGAAACGCCCCGGGGACTCGCAGTCATGTTCGCCGCGGCGCTGGCGATCCGCCTGGCTCTCGCCCCGGCCGCGGGCTTCCACCTCGACCTGGGGTATTTCGGACAGTGGGCCGACCGGCTGCACGACGTCGGATACCGACACTTCTATACCGGCGACACAACCTTCGACTATCCCCCCGGCTACCTCTACGTTCTCGCGCTCCTGGGGAGCTTGTCTCGCTCACCCAACTACTTGCTCCTCAAACTCCCCGCGATCCTCGGCGACCTCGCCCTGGCCTGGATGTGCGCGACCTTCGCCGTGCGACTCGCGCCCGATGAACTGCGGCAGCGAATACCTGTGCGGGCTGCGGTGGCCGCGGCTGTCCTGTTCAACCCGGCACTGATCGCGCTGAGTGCGGTCTGGGGCCAAGTAGACGTCGTTCCCGCGACGTTCGTGGTCGGCTCGCTCTTGCTCCTGCTCACCGGCCGAACGACGGCACGCAGAGACATCGCCGCGGTCACGTTGTTCGCGGTCGCGTTCTCGATGAAGCCGCAGTCGAGCTTTCTGTTCCCGGCACTCGGTTACGCGCTCTATCGGCACCACATCCACCGGCGGCCATCGCTCGAGCTCCGGCGCGGCATCGCGACGATCGTCGCGGCCGGCGTCAGCGGCCTTGCGTTGTGGTTGGTCACCGCCCTCCCGTTCGGGCTGGGCCCGAGCGGCCTGCTGGCGTTCTATTCGAAGGCGTCGAACGGCTACAAGATCACGAGCGTTTGGGCCTTCAACCTTTGGGGTGCGGTCGGGTTCTGGCGCGGCGACGTTCGCCACGCGGCGTACCCGGTGGAGCTCGTAGCCGGCATTCCGGCCTTCTACATGGGCTTCCTCGCGTACGCCGCGGGGACCGGCTACGTGCTTTGGCGTGCGCACCGTGCGATCAACCGGGGACACAACGAAGCGCGGGTGCTCCTCGCCGCGGCCACGATGACGAGCCTTCTCGCATTCACGGTGCTCACGCGGATGCACGAGCGGTACATGTTCCCCGTGCTGGCATGCGTCGCGCCGCTCGTGATCTGGCGAGAGTTCCGACGCATCTACGCGGCGCTCTCGGTGCTGTTTCTCCTGAACCTCTGGTTCCCTTTCGCGGTCTACAACCGCCAGTTTCATGTTGCGACGTTCCAGTTCGAACCGGTGTTCAGTTGGGTGTTCGGCAACATCGACACCTTCGACCATTGGCAACAGAAGATGTGGTCAGGGCTGATGGTCGTGGCGTGCGTCGCACTCGTGACGCGAGGCTTTGGCTGGATCGAGAAGCTCGACGACCGCAACGATCTCTTCGCGGAGGTCAGTGCCGGTGACCCCGGAGCAGCCCGCGTGAAACAGGGGCGGCCTCCGCCCGCTTCGGCGCCGCCGAAGTCAAACCCGCCAGTGGTGCGCCGACGCAAGCCCGGTCGTCTCCTGCCGGTAACTGAGCGCGCAACCACGGTGGTCGAGCCTGACGAATCTCGGTCCTGGTTGCGCCTCCTCCCGCTCGGCTTGGTGTTGGTGGCGTGCGTGTTCAATCTGGTGACGCTGCGCGGGGAGACCACGCCCGCGAGCAACTTGAACGACAGCGCGTTCCACATGGAGATGGTCCGGTGGGCCGATCATCAGATCGGCGAAGGCAAGATCCCACTCGATGGCTGGTTCCCGAACCTCAGCCTCGGCTCATCGTTCTTCCATCACTATCAGAGCCTTCCGTACACGATCACCGCGTACGCCGCCCGGATCACAGGACTCGGCGACCAAACGACCTACCTCTGGTTCCTGTATCTGCTCCTCGCGCTCTGGCCGATCTCGGTTTACCTCGGGGCACGGTTGCTCAGCCTGGAGCGATGGCCGGCCGCGGCGGCCGCACTCCTTGCGCCGCTGATCGTGAGCGTGACCGGTTACGGCTACGAGCACGCGAGTTATACGTGGCAAGGCTTAGGCGTGTACACGCAGCTCTTCGGTATGTGGCTCCTCCCGCTTGCATGGGGCCTCACGTGGCGCGCGGTCTCGAAGGGCGAGCGGTACGCGCTCACCGCGCTCGTACTTGCCCTCACCATCGCCACGCACCTCATGACGGGATACCTCGCGCTCCTGACCATCGTCGTGTGGGTACTGCTCCGGTGGCGCGGAATCGTGCTCAGCGTGAGTCGAGCCGCGGTCGTGGCCGTCGGGGCGATCGCGACCGCAGCGTGGGTGTTGGTTCCACTGTTCGCGGACCGCAACTATTCGGCGCAATCCGCGTTCTACAAGGGTTCGATCTTCAACGACTCGTACGGAGCTCGCAAGATCCTCGGCTGGTTGTTCTCGGGTCAGCTGTTCGACCACAAGCGACTCCCGGTGTTCACTCTCTTGGTTGCCGTCGGCTTCGTGATGTGCGCGATCCGCGCGGCCCGCTCGGAGGCCGCGCGCGCCGTGCTCGGCGCCTGGACCCTCAGCCTCTTGTTGTTCTTCGGACGCGCGACGTTCGGCTCACTCGTGAAGGTGCTGCCGGGAAGTGGCGACCTCCAGATGCATCGCTTCATGGTGGGCGTCGACCTGGCCGGCATCCTGCTGGCCGGCGTCGGTCTCGTGGCGATCGCCGACTGGATCCGCATCGGCCTGGCGTGCGCGCTCGACGCGATGCAGCGCGCGCAGCTCAAACCGGTCGCGTTGTCGGCAGCCACAGCACTCGTGATCGTCGTCGTGCTCGCGCCCGCCTGGACCCAGATCGCCGACTACGACGCGTTCGGCGCGTCGCTCATCCGGTCCCAGCGGACGTACGACGCGCAGGACGGCGCCGACTTCTCCTTGCTCGTCAAGGAGGCCGAGATACGCGGGGGCGGCCGTATCTACGCGGGCACGCGCGCGAACTGGGGGACGCGATACAAGATCGGATCCGTACAAGCCTTCGCGCATCTGGAGAACGACGACGCCGACGCGATCGGATATCCCTTCCGAACCGTGCAGTCGTTGTCGACCGACGTCGACGCGAGCTTCGACGAGACCATTCCCGCGCAGTACCAGATCATGAACATGAAGTACGTGATCTTGCCCTCAAACCGCAAACCCGCGGTGCCCGCGAAGTTGCTCGACGAGGCGGGACGACACCGTCTGTACGAAGTCGGCACGACCGGATATTTCCAAGTCATCGACATCATCGATCAGATCAGCGCGAACCGCACCAACCTCCGCGAGACGACGCGCGAGTTTCGTTATTCCGATCGGGCGACGCACGACGAGTACCCGGCCGTCGCGTTCAACGGCACGCCCGCCGCCGAACCCACATATACCAGCCCGGCGCCGCCGCCCGGCCCGGCCGGCATCGTCGTAGAACAGCACGACACCGACGCGACCGACGGGTCGTTCCGGGCCACGGTTCGAGCGTTCCGGCCGGCCGCGGTGCTGCTCAAGGAGTCGTTCGATCCTCGGTGGAGCGTGACGATTGACGGGTCGGCGGCAAAGCCCGTGATGCTGGCGCCGAGCTTGGTGGGCGTGGAGGTGCCGGCGGGCACCCATGAGATCGCGTTTCAGTACAAGAAGTACCCGCACTATCCGCTGCTCGTCGCGATCGGCGTCGGGACGTTGCTCGGGCTCGCGATCTGGCCGCGCCGCGACGCTCTTGCGGCGCGCGTTCGCGGCCCGCGCGCCGCCGCCTCCTCGTGAACGCGCTCCCGACCCGCGAATCCACCTGGTGGACGGATTCACGACTCGCGACCTACACCGCGGGAGCGACCGGACTCGTCGCGCTCGGCCTTTGCCTATACCAATTGGCTCGGCCCGGAGCGCTGCACGGCATCAACGAATACGACGACGGCTTGTATCTCGGAACAGTGATGCGTCTGGTCCACGGAACACTGCCGTACAAAAATTTCGTGTATCCACAACCTCCCGGCCTGCCGCTCTTGCTCGCGCCGCTCGGGCTTCTCGGCCGTGTTGTCGGGACGCGCACGCTCATGGCCGACGCGCGTTTCCTGACCGCCCTCGTCACCGCTGCAAACGCGGCCCTCGCCGCATTCCTTCTTCGTAGACGCGGCGTTCTTCCCGCGCTCGTTGCGGGCGCCGCGCTCGCGCTGTTCCCGCTCGCCGTGACCGCCGACAAGACACTCCTCCTCGAGCCATTTGTGACGCTCTTCTGCCTGCTCGGGGCGCTCGCACTGTTCGAAACTGACGAACCCGCTGATGATCGACGGGTCCTGCTCGCGGGACTCGCCTTCGGCTTCGCGTGTGCGGTGAAGCTGTTCGCACTCCTCCCCGCCGTCGCGGCCATCGCATGCTGCGTACCCATATGGCGGCGGACCCGTCCACTCCTCGTCGGTTTGGCCGCCGGATTCGGAATACCGTCGCTGCCGTTCTTCCTGTTGGCCCCGCGCGACTTCTTCCACGATGTGGTGGCGGTACAAATTCTGCGCCAGCCCGCGCCAACAACGACGTCCGCGGCGGAACGCCTGATGTACGCCACCGGCATTCCGGGTCTGCCGAGCATCCACGCAACCCATGCGATCGCGTTCGTGCTCGCGGCGCTCCTCGTCGGCTTCGTCATCGTTGCGTTCCTCGCGCCGGAACAGCACACGACGTTCGACTGGTTCGTACTCGGCGCGGCCTCGTTGAGTGTCGCGTCTCTGTTCTTCGCACGCGATTTTCAAATTCACTACACCTACTTCACGGCCGCGCTCGTCGCCTTGCTGCTCGGCGTCTGCTG
>JBBQXR010000208.1:0-6474 GCA_038209455.1 Acidimicrobiia bacterium | reverse complement strand
CGACGAACCGACGACTGCGCTCGACGTGACCATCCAGGCCCAGGTGCTCGAGGTCCTCGAACGCATTCAGGACCGCACCCGAGCCGCCATCATGCTCATCACCCATGACCTCGGGGTGGTGGCGGGCGTGGTCGAGCGGGTCATCGTGATGTACGCAGGACGCCAGGTGGAGCTGGGGTCGGTCGACGACACGTTCTACGAACCGAAACACCCGTATACGGAAGGCCTGCTGGCATCGCTGCCGCGCCTCGACCGGCGCTCCGACAAGGACTCGCGACTCCATCGCATCGTCGGCCAGCCCCCGTCGCTCATCCACCTGCCGTCGGGCTGCTCGTTCCACCCCCGGTGCCCGTACGCCGAGGTGCCGGGCCGGTGTTCGCAGGAGCGGCCCGAGCTGGCCGAGGTCTCCGCGGGCCACCGCAGCGCGTGCCTCTTCCCCGAGCGGGTCGGCTCGCTGGTGGAGAAGCCGTCGTGACCAACACCGCGCCCACCAGCTCTGGGCCACCGACCGCACCCGCGTCCGACGTCGACATCCTGCTCGACGTACGCGACCTCGTGAAGACGTTCCCGATCCGCGCCGGACTCTTCGGCCAGACCGTGAATCGGGTCCAGGCCGTCTCGGGGATCTCGTTCGCGCTGGCGCGAGGCGAGACGCTGGGCATCGTCGGCGAGTCCGGTTGCGGGAAGTCGACCACTGGTCGGTGCCTCCTCCGCCTGCTCGATGCCGACTCGGGTCAGATCCTCTTCGACGGCGTCGATCTCACCACCCTCGGCGGTCGCGATCTGCGCAAGCTCCGGGCCAAGATCCAGATCGTCTTCCAGGATCCGTACGCGTCGCTCAACCCGCGGATGACGGTGCAGGCGATCATCTCCGAGCCCATGCGCATCCACGGTGCCTGGCACAGCGGGGGCGCGGAGCGGGTCAAGGAACTGATGTCGACGGTCGGGCTCAATCCCGAGCACGTCAACCGCTTCCCGCACGAGTTCTCCGGTGGGCAACGTCAACGCATCGGCATTGCGCGTGCCCTCGCGCTCGACCCCGACCTCATCGTGCTCGACGAGCCCGTGTCGGCCCTCGACGTCTCGATCCAGGCCGGTGTGGTCAACCTGCTCGAGGATCTCCAGGCGCGGCTCGGACTCTCGTACGTGTTCATCGCGCACGACCTTTCGGTGGTGCGCCACACCTGTGACCGCGTCGCGGTGATGTACCTGGGCAAGATCGTGGAGATCGGCGACGCCGACGAGTTGTACGAGCACGCCGGTCACCCGTACACACAGGCCCTGCTCTCCGCGGTTCCGGTTCCCGATCCCCGCAAGGAGCGGGCGCGGAATCGCATCGTGCTCGAAGGCGATGTGCCCTCACCGGCCAACCCACCGTCGGGCTGCCGCTTCCGCACCCGGTGTTGGAAGGCGCAGGACATCTGCGCAACAGAGGAGCCCGCGCTCATCGACCGCGGCCAGGGTCATTCCGTCGCCTGCCACTTCGCCGAGGAAGCCGCCGTCATCTGAACCCGCGCTTCGGTTTCTCGCACGCAACCTGAACGTTCTCTCGCGGAGTTTGCGCGACAGAATCGGCGTGATCGCGCATAAAGTCCCCCGATGCTTGCTGGCAAGTGGACCGTCGCACCGCTCGTTGCTCTGGCAGCGCTCGTCACCGCGTGCGGGAGTACGACGAGCAACCACGTCGAACCCGGTCGTGCGGTCACCACCGATGTGCGTGCCGAAGGAGGGTCCGCCCGTGATGTGCTCACGCCCGTTGTCGTGCGGGCGACCGCATCACCGCGCCCGGTGCTCGGCACCGACGGCAAGGTGCACCTCGCATACGAGTTGGTACTGACCAACGTCGTCTCGTCCAGCGTGACGATCAACTCGATCACGGCCCGTAGCGGCTCGCGCGACCTCCTCGCCCTCACCGGCGACGACCTCAAAGGCCACTTCAAGATCTTCGGCCAGGCCGCCGGCACCACGACGATGACGAACGGCCAGAGTGCGCTCGTATGGCTCGATGTGGTGCGCGACGAGCACGCGTCGATCCCCAAGACACTGACTCACACCGTCGACATCTCGGTCGCCCAGCCTCAGCCGCCAATCGTTCCCGCAACCGTCAGCGAACCGACGCCCACGATCGAGGTCGACCGGGAGTCGCCGATCGTCATCTCCTCGCCGCTCGCGGGGAAGCGGTGGCTCGACGGCAACAGTTGCTGCGAAGTCACACCCCACCGTGCCGCGGTGAACCCGATCAACGGTTCGCTCTGGGTGCCGGAACGATTCGCGATCGACTACGTGCAACTCGACGACCAGAACCGCATGTTCGTCGGCCCGGTCACCGACCTCGCCAGCTACCACTACTTCGGCGCCGACATCCACGCAGTCGCCGACGGCAAGATCGTGTCGATGACGACGGACCAGCCCGAGCAGAAGCCCGGCGCCAACCCGACCGGCCTGCTGATCGACCAGTACGGCGGCAACAACGTGGTGCAGGACATCGGCGACGGCCACTTCGCGTTCTATGCGCACCTCCAGCCGGACAACCCGCTGAAACTGAAGGTCGGGCAGAAGCTGAAGCGAAGTCAGGTGCTCGGCCATCTGGGGAACACCGGCAACACGGACTCACCACATCTGCACTTCCACATCATGGATTCGCCGAACCCACTGGCGTCCAACGGCCTGCCGTTCGTGATCAAGTCGTTCACCTACCGCGGCAACGTCGTGTCGGACGACAACCTGCAACATGCCGCGACCACTGGCATCCCCTTCGAGATCGACCCCACCGGTGCCGGACCCCGCACCAAGGTGAGCCCGCTGTACCGCGACCTCATGGACTACCCGAGGTAGACGCGACGGGCGTGAGTGCGTCGGGGCGTCAGAGGACCTCCACGCTGTCGGGTCGGCAGACGCGGAATCGGTTGTCTTCGTAGGTAGCGATCCAGCCAGGTTGGTGGACGACGTGATGGTGGTGGTCACAGAGCAACACCAGGTTGTCGAGATCAGTCGGCCCGTGGTGTTGCCAGTGGATGACGTGATGGGCATCACACCATCCGGTGGGTTGTCGGCACCCCGGATATCGACAGCCCTGGTCCCTCACCACGAGCGCCCGACGTATCGCCGGCGAAACTGTGCGCACCTGGCGGCCTACATCTATTGGCAGCCCGCTCGGGCTGGTCACCACGCGGCTCACGGTGCAGTCACACAACATGCGTTCGACGTCGGTGCGGTGCAGGCTGCCGGTGAAGTCGCCGTCCATCCGGCCCAACTCGTTGTTCAGCAACGTCTGCCAGTCGATCACGATCGAACACGACGGCCGCGCCCGGCGCGGGCCGTCTCCGTCGTGGTCGGTGCAGCCGAGATGGGCGAGTGCGTACTCAGCCATCCGGACCAGGGCATCGGCACGACGTCGGGCCGCAGTGCGGGGGTCGCCGTCGGTCGGTGGGTCCGTGAAGGCGTGGATCCCGTTCGCCACGATCTCCGCCGCACTGGACGAGAGATCGGCGTTGAGGCGGGTCCGTCCGTTGTAGGTGGGGGACAAGGTGAGTCCGTCGTGGTCGCGGGGTTCTTTGCCGTCCCGTTGCGCACACGCACGGAAATGGCCACACGCCCGCCGCAGCTCAGCCAACGAACCATCACGGGCCAAGCCCAACAAGATGGCTTCTACCGCCCGCAACTCGCCGTCGAAACCTTCGACGCGGGCGCCGATGATGGTCCGGGCTGCTCCACCTGAGATCGAACCCTCCAACCACTCACGGGCCGTGTTGGTCAGGACCTCACACGCCGAGCCGGCTTCGATCGCGGCCCGGGCATCACCCTGGCGCATCCCCGTCCGGCGGTGGAGCCACGCTGGTGTCGAGGCCGAACCGTCGGCTGCACCAATGCCACGCTGATGGGCCAACATCGCGAGCTGCGCGAACTGAGCCTCCTGCCGGTCGATCTGCGCCCGACGCTCGATCAACTCGTCGGCCAACGCCACATCGTTGAGATCGCCAGGGACGGTCGTGAGGACCGCGTCGACCATGTCCCGCAGACGGACCGGACCATCGAACTCATGCACGGCAATCGCAGACACAGCAACCTCCCCTCACGACAACAGATCAGTTGTACGGCTCCGAAGAGCGAGGCCGCGAACACCCGTCACATCAAGCGATGACGAGTCCCGGCGGCAGGGGAAGTATCGGATCTCATTGTCTCACAGGGGTGTGACACTCCGATCGAGCCCGTGTCTCCGCGCTCACGCCCAGAAGCTGCGCCAGCTCTCGAAGTGTTCGGGGACGGTGCCCATGCCGTCGTGATGCTCGGGCCAGTTCGCGGGCGGAAGGGTGAGCGGGTTCACGCCCGGTTCGGCGCCGTACCAGAGGCGATGGATCCGTCGGACGAAGCCCCATCGGTTCTCGACACGCTCGTACGTGTCCTCGTAGAGGATGGCCTGATGGATCCAACGGCCGTCGGCCTCGATCTCGGCCTTCGTGTACACCCAGCCCGTGGCGTGGTCGGCGTCGACGAGATCGATCACATGCGTGCCGACGCTGAGGATGCTGCGCCCGATGGCCCGGAGCTGCGCGTGGAAGTCGTCACGAAGGGCTGCCCGACCGGTGCGATCACGGCCGACGCGGACATCCGGCACGAAGAGCGCCACCAGCGCGTCGAGATCCCGTGTGTCGACTGACAACGCATACCGCGCCGCGAGTTGGCGGATCTCCTCGTAGGCGAGCAGGCGGCCGAGATCGTCCATCGTGGGGGAGCGTAGGGCCGTAGAAGTCGGCCCCACCGTGCCCCGGCTCGTTACAATCTCGGCTCCACGTCGAAGTGGCGGAATCGGCAGACGCGCTAGCTTGAGGGGCTAGTGCCCTAACGGGCGTGGGGGTTCAAGTCCCCCCTTCGACACCCAGCAATCTGCGACTGACCTGCGGAGACGCATGGTCGGTCGTTGCACGTCAGGACTCAAATGCCAAGCTGGGCGGTATGACGATGGACATGGCCGGGGCACCGATGTGGGACGAGCGCTACGGAACCACCGAGTACGTCTTCGGAACGGAGCCAGCGGAGTTCCTGCCGAACCATCGCGATGTGCTCGTGCCAGGAACCGAGACGCTGGTCGTCGCCGACGGCGAAGGACGGAACTCCGTGTACCTCGCAGGGCAGGGGCTGCAGGTCACGGCGATGGACCTCTCCGACGTCGGTGTCGCGAAGGCGCGGAGTCTCGCGGCCGCTCGGGGCGTCACCGTCGACTTCCGGATCGCCGACATCCTCACGTGGGAATGGGCACCGGACGCGTACGACATCGTCGTCGGCGTGTTCATCCAGTTCCTCGATCCGCAGCAGCGGGCGACGGTATTCGCGGGCATGCAACGCACCCTGCGATCGGGCGGACGCCTGCTGCTGCACGGGTACCGGCCCGAGCAGATCCAGTACGGGACAGGAGGACCTCGTGTCCCGTCCCATCTCTATGACGCAGCGCTACTCACCGACGCGTTCGCCGCCATGAACATCGACGTGCTGCGCTCGTACGACGCCGAACTCGACGAGGGTGCGGGACACGCCGGCATGTCGGCGCTGATCGACCTCGTCGCCACCAAACCCTGAGCTCCGGCTCCTACCGTCGTCGGCGCGGCGTCGCCGACGCGGGGTCGAGCGGCCAGTCGTGCTTGGGGTAGCGACCGGCCATGTCCTTGCGAACCTCCGACCAGCTGCCGGCCCAGAAGCCGGGAAGGTCCGCGGTGATCTGCACCGGACGACCGGCGGGTGAGAGCAGGTGGAGCACGAGGGGGATCTTTCCGTCGGCCACCGAGGGGTGCGTCGTCGTGCCGTAGAGGTCCTGCACCCGTACGGCTAAGGCCGGTTGCTCTCCGCCGTAGTCGATGGGAATCCGTCGTCCGTTGGCCAGGGTGAACGTCGTGGGTACGACGGTATCGAGCTGGTGGACCCGATGGTGACCGACGAAGTCGCGCAGCAGGCGTCCAACGTCGATGCGTTCCAGCTGAACGCGACGAGTCATGTCGTGGAGACGTGGCGCCAACCACTCGTCGAGCGAAGCGAGCAGCGCGTCGTCGGAGACGTTGGGCCAGCTGTCACCGAACGCGCGGTGCGCGTACTGGAGGCGGGCCTGCAGCACCCGGGCCGCACGCGACCATCCGAGGACCTCGAGGCGGGTGGCCCGAACGTGATCGAGCAAGGCCGCGATGGTGGCGCCGCCCGGTTCCGCAGGGCCCAGCGTGGACGCCAACACCAAGGCGCCGAGGCGCCGTTCGGTCCGCACCCGCAGGTCGTCACGCTCGCGGTCCCAGGCGAGGGTCGTGATCCGCTCGACACCATCACCGGCGGCGAGCTCGAGGTCGGACTCGTCGAGCGCAGCTGCCAGCAGGATCCGGTGGTCGGCGCGCCCGCGCTCGGCTTTGGCGTTCGTCGCCAGCTCGGCCACGACGAGGAAGGGCTCGCCGGTGAGCGCGTCACCGTCGGGCAGCCAGGCGCCGGCACCCTGGCGCA
>JBBQXR010000207.1:0-6482 GCA_038209455.1 Acidimicrobiia bacterium | reverse complement strand
GAACGCCGAGGCGATCAAACTCGACATCCCCGGGGCGGCCGAGTTCCTGCGTCTGGCCCGGCTCACGGTGGCCGATCTGGGCGCGCGAGCCGGCTTCAGCTACGAGGACATCGACGATCTCCGCATCGCCGTCGACGAACTCTGTTATGCGATCGGCGCCGGCGAGCCGACGGTTCGACTCGAACTCGTCTACCGACTCTCGGACCAGCGCATCGAGGTCGAAGGGTCGTGCAGCCGGACGACCGAGGTGGAACCGCCGAGCGAACTCGCCAGTGCGATCATCCATGCCGTCGTCGACGAGTTCGCGCTCTCTTCCGATTCGGGCACCTCACACTTCCGGTTCGTGAAGTCCGGAGCGGTGCCGTGAGCGGGGCGGAACCCCGCCGGCGCGCGTCGGAACGTGCGGGATCCTCGGATGCCGAGCGCTTCGTGCGGTACGCCGAGACGCGAGATCGGGGATTGCGGGACGAGTTGATCGTCGAGCACCTCGGGTTGGCGCGCGCACTCGCCCGGCGGTATTCGGGCCGTGGCGAGTCGGTCGAGGACCTGGAACAGGTGGCGACCGTCGGCCTGCTCAAGGCGGTCGAACGGTTCGATCCCGAACGGGGACTCGCGTTCTCCACGTTCGCGGTTCCGACCATTCTCGGTGAGATCAAGCGGCACTTCCGCGACCGCGCGTGGGCGACGCGCGTCCCCCGCGGGCTCCAGGAAGTCGCGCTCCGGCTCACCCAGTCGGTGCAGAACCTCACCCAGGAACTCAAGCGGTCGCCGTCGCTCGACGAGATCGCCGCCGACATGGACATCGACGTCGAGCGGGTCCTCGAAGCAATGGAGGTGAACCGGTCGTACGCGGCCAGTTCCCTCGACGCGCCCTCCCGCGACGACGACTCGTCCCGGCGCCTCGAACGCGTGCTCGCGGAGGTCGACCCAGGCCTCGCCGCCGTCGATCACCAGCTCGTGGTGCAGAGCCTCCTGGAGACGCTGTCGGAGCGAGATCGGCGGATTGTGGAACTGCGTTTCTTTTCCGGTTGCACCCAGTTGGAGATTGCCGAGCAGGTCGGCATCAGCCAAATGCACGTCTCGCGTCTGCTGGCCCGGTCGTTGGAGAGTCTCCGAGACCACCTCAGCGAGGTGTAGCGGCACCGACTGCGAGCAGCGCGGCTCGGTCGCCGTCAGCGAGCCTGGAACAGGTCGAGGAGGCCGGTGACCTCGAAGACCTTGCGCGGCGCGGGCTGCAGCCCGCGTATCACGAGCTGACCGCCGAGTGCCTGTGACTGCTTCAGCGCCGCCACGAGAGCACCGAGCCCGGACGAGTCGATGAAGCTGACCCCACCGAGGTCGACCTCGATCGTGCCCGCGCCGTCGGTTTCGAGGACCTGCTTGAGCGCGGCCTCGAGGTCGGGCACGGTCGCAACGTCGAGTTCGCCCCATGCGACGACGGTGGGCGTCGGGAGGTGTCGCACTTCCGCTCCGGTTGCGACCGGGCTCGAGGTCTCGTCCATGCGTGCACTCCTTCGACGTTCGCCGACACCTACCAGCCGGCTCCTACCCGGGTCGCTGCGACCGGACCGCGCCGCCCTACCCACGTCGTTCCGAACCCAAACCGCGATTTGGGAAATTCCTTTCCGGGTTTCGCGTCGACCGGTGCGGGTAGGCCGTCGGGCGCGGATGCAGCGGCGCCGACCGGCGACGCCCCAGCTCCGCAGGAGGCACCAATGGACCTGCACGAATCTGCCGGCGCGCTCGGTGCGAAGACCCTCGACGCCCACCGGGCCATCCGTTCGATCATGGAGGAGTTCGAGGCGGTCGACTGGTACCAGCAGCGGGCCGAGGCCACCGACGACGTCGAGTTGCGACGTGTGCTCGAGCACAACCGTGACGAGGAGAAGGAGCACGCCTCGATGACGATCGAGTGGCTGCGCCGCCATGATCCGGCACTCGACCGTCACCTGCGCACCTACCTCTTCACCGATGCGCCCATTACCGAGGTCGAGGCCCGGGCCGAGGCGGATGACGGCGATGCGCCGACGACGACGGACCTGGGTATCGGATCGCTACGCAAGGAGCAGGAAGCATGAATCACCTCCACCGGGACATGGCTCCTATCAGCACGCAGGCGTGGGCGGCCATCGACGACGAGATCCGCCGCGCGTTGCCCACCTTCCTCAGCGCCCGCCGCCTGGTCGACTTCTCCGGACCTCATGGGTGGGAGTGCTCGTCGGTCGATCTCGGCCGGACCGAATCGGTCCAAGAACTGGACAACGGGGTGCAGGTGGCGCAACGCCAGTCGCTGCCGTTGTACGAACTACGACGCGAGTTCGAGATCGAGTTACGGGAGATCGACGCGATCGACCGCGGTGCCAAGGCGATCGATCTCGAGCCGGCCGTCGACGCGGCACGGCGATCGCTCGGGTCGAGGACGACCTCGTCTTCAACGGCCGGGCGACGGTGCCCGCCTCCGGGATCATGGTGGCGGCGCAGTCGCATGCGCTCGGCTTCGCGTCGGACGCCTCCCAGATCCCCGCGGCGGCGGCCGCCGCGGTCAGCGTGCTGCGGGACCGCGGCGTGGGCGGGCCCTACGGCATGGCCCTCGGCTCGGAGTGTTACGGCGCGGTGATGACTCGCACCGACGACGGCTACCCGGTGCTCGAGCACCTGCGCCTCGTGCTCGACGGCGGCCCCATCGTGTCGGTCCCGGTGGTCGAAGGTGCGTTGGTCCTGAGTCTGCGCGGCGGCGACTTCGAGCTGGCGGTGGGCGAGGACTTCTCGGTCGGCTACCGCGGCCGCACCGACACGACCATCCGGTTCGTGCTCGAGGAGACCATGGTGTTCCGCGCCAATGGGCCCGACGCGGCGGTGCCGGTGCAGTTCCACGATCCGACCGCGGTTCCCGCGCCGTAGGGATCGGTCGGGCACCTACGCTGTCGGGCGTGCAGGCGCTGGACGATTCGCTGGACCGGCGCCTGCGGTGGATCCTCGCCGGTTTCGCCACCCTCGTCATCTTTCTGCTCGCGGTGATCATCCCGCCGGCGCTCGTCAGCCGCGCCGCGATCCACGACCTCAACCGACGATGGCTTCCCGCGCGCGCCGAGGCGCGTTCGGTCCTCATCGCCCTCGTCGATCAGGAGACCGGCGAACGCGGCTACGTGATCTCCGGCGATCAGGAGTTCCTTGCGCCGTTCGAACGCGGTCGGTCCACGGTCGACCGCTCCCTTGTCCGCTTGCGGTCGTTGATGGACTCCACCGATCGCCCACTCGTCGACGCGGTGCGCGCCGGCTACCGGGTCTGGTTGGTCCAGTCCGCGCAACGCGAGATCGCCCTCGTGCGGGCGGACCGGATCGGTGAGGCCCGCAGTCTGGTCAAGCAGGGGGCCGGCAAGCAGCGTTTCGATCGGGTGCGCGCCCGCCAGAACCGGCTCATCGCGCTGGTCGACGCCCGGACCCACGAGGCGGACCAGCGCGTCGACCGGGCCAACACCACGTTGCTGATCGCGGCAATCGGTGGTGGGGTAGTTGCGCTCGCACTCGTGCTGGCGACCCGGCGCTGGCTGCGCCGGTGGGCGACCCGCCACGACGAGCAACGCATGCTCGAACGTCGTCTCGCCGACCAGACCCGCCTCGTCGACAGCATCTCCGCGACCACGGACGACGCAATCTTCCTCAAGGACGCCGACGGGGTCTACCGGTTCGCGAACCGGGCAACGTCGGAGATCATCGGGCGGCCGGCCGACGAGATCCTCGGACTCCGCGACGTCGACATCTTCCCGCCGCAGATCGCGGGCCCGATCGTCGCCGACGACGAGCGCGTCCGGGCCGGCACCCGCACCCGGGAGTTCGACGTGCGGATCGGTGATCGCACCTTCCTGACGACGAAGACTCCGTATTCGTTTCCCGACGGCACCACCGGTGTGCTCGGTATCGCTCATGACATCACGGCTCGGCGCCGAGGCGACGACCGTCTGGCGGCGATTGCCGCACTCAGCCGTGCGATCGCAGGACAAGCGACCGTGACGGAGATCGCGCTGGCGGCCGACGAACCGCTGCGCGTCGCGACGCGTGCCGACCTCGTATGGATCTTCGTCGACGACCAGCGTTCCCGGCGGCTGGTGAGCGTCCTGGCGGACGGTGCGACCCAGGCCACCGCGGACGAGTTCCACGCCATCCCGTACTCGAGTCCGACGTTGACGGGTGAGGTGTACCGGAGTGGGCAGGCGCAGATCGTGAACGCGGCCGACGGTCATCCGGTCTACGGCGCGAACCTGGCCGCCGCCGACCTCGAGACCAGCCTCATCCTGCCGTTGCTCGTCGGCGGCCGCGTGCACGGCACGGTGAACTTCGGGTGGCAGGCCGAGCGCCGGGATCTGGGGCCGCTGGATCTCGACTTCTTCGCCAACCTCGCCGCGGTCCTCGCAGAGGGGATCACCCGCGCCCGCGCCTCGGCTGATGTGCGGGCCGCGCTGAGCACGTTCCAGCGCGCGCTCCTCCCCATCGAGACCTTTCCGGCGGACCTCCAGGTGGCGGTGCGCTACGAGCCGGCCGCCGGTGAACTGCGCGTTGGCGGCGACTGGTACGACGTCTTCGACCTGCCCAACGGTCTCGTCGGCATCGCGGCGGGTGACGTGGTGGGTCACGGCATCGGCGCTGCGGCGGTCATGGGTCAGCTCCGGAGCGCGTTGCGCGCGTTCGCGCAGGTGGAGCACGATCCGGCGGCACTGTTGGAACGCCTCGATCTCCACGCCCGCCGGGAAGCCGGCGCGGCGGCGACGACGGTCGCGTTCGTCACCTTCGATCGCACGACGGGTGAGGTCCGCTACAGCTGCGCCGGTCACCTCGCGCCGCTTCTCGTCGATGCGGATGGTTCCGCCCGTTACCTCGAAGGCGGTCGCGGTCTTCCGATCGGACTCGCGCACACTTCGCGTCCGCGGGATTCGGCCACCGCGGTGCTCGAACACGACGGCATGTTGATTCTCTACACCGACGGTCTCATCGAACGGCGCACGTCGTCGATCGATGACGGTCTCGCTCGCCTGAGCGACGCGGCGACCGCCCACCGCGCCCTCGGGGTGGAGGCCTTCGCCGACCAATTGCTGGACGATCTGGGTGCGGGCATCGGCCAGGACGACACCGCGGTGATCTGTGTCCGCCGTCCGAGCGCCGCCGCTCCGTGGTTCAACGCCCGGGTGGTCGCGGACCCGCGCCGGCTCCGCGATGTGCGGCGGGCGCTGCGCGAGTGGCTCGACGGGCACGGCTACCCGACGTCGCGTCGTGACGACGTCGTGATCGCGACGATGGAGGCGGTGTCCAATGCCGTCGAGCATGCCTACGGCCTCGATGGAGAGAGCACGGTGGTCGTCGAAGCGGTGGTCGGTGACGGGTTGGTCGTCTCGGTACGGGACGGCGGCCGCTGGGTGAATCCACTGCGGCGGCCCGAACGGGGTCGGGGCCTCATGCTGATGCAGGCCTTGGCGGACGGCGTCGACCGCACCAGCACCGAGCGGGGCACGATCGTCACGTTGCGGTTCGCCGCGTTCGCCGATGAGCCCGCACCGATCTGACCTCCGGACGGGCGTGCCCGCGTGGCAGATGCAGAAGGGGCGGCTCGCCATGGGTAACGTGACCCGTTCCTTGGTGACCGAGGCGAAGACCGGAGCAACCATGTCGTCAGGCGAGCCCATCCTGAGCCGCGAAGATCGTGACGGCGTCCCCACGCTGGTGCTCCTCGGCGATTTCGATCTGGCCACCGTGGAGGATCTGCGGGCCGCGCTCCGCTCCCTGGGCACGGCCGGATCGGCGGCGCCGCAACTCGATCTCTCCGGCGTGACGTTCCTCGACTCGAGCGGGCTCGGCGTGCTGCTCGACTTCCAGCGGGAGACCGCCGCGGCCAACGGTGCGGTCGTCGTGCTCGCGCCGTCGGCGCCGTGTCGTCGCCTGCTCGAGATCACCGGCGTCGACGCGCTGTTCGACATTCGCGACTGACGGCTGGGTTTCCGGCGCCCGCTCCGGGGTACCAGGGTGGTGACCGTCGAGCGAAGTGCAGAACCGTGGACCTTCCGTTTCTCGAACAATGGGTACGCCGGACCCGACCGCGTGATCGTCAGGCGTTGGCCGCCTCGTTGCTCCAAGCATCGGAGAGTGGTGAGCACCATGCGGTGGTCGCCGGGTTCTTGTGGTCACTCGCGATGGATGTGTACGTGCTCGACGCGGACGATGTCGAACGGATCGAGCAACTGGTCCACGACCTGGTGGAGCCCTCGCCCCCGCGTCACTGACCGCGTCAGGTTGCGGGCGGCGTCGTGGTCGTCGTGGTCGTGGTCGTGGTGGTCGTCGAGCTACTCGACGTCGACGGAGCGGTCGGAGTCACGTTGATGATCGGCGGAGCGGCTGCCGTCGTCGGCCCGCTGCTCACCGTGATGGCCACGGTGCCGTGGTCGTCGAGGCGGTTGCCGCCGAGCGGGGATTGTTCCGCCACGGTGCCGGCGACC
>JBBQXR010000206.1:0-6484 GCA_038209455.1 Acidimicrobiia bacterium | reverse complement strand
GTCGAGAGGGAGGGGAGCAGCCATTGCCGGTATTCTACCTATGTCCATAGTGGAAATGCTCCCGGCGGGCGTTCGATCGTGTTTTCGCCTGCCGTCACTCCCTCCATGAACGTCGGTCGTGCGACCGGCGAGCCCGACCCGCCAGGAGAACTGCGTGCCCGGAGAGAACCCGTTCACCCACGCCCGCACCCGCGTGATCGCGGTGGCTTCCGGCAAGGGCGGTGTGGGCAAGTCGTCGGTGACCACGAACCTGGCCGTCGCGCTGGCCCGGATGGGCAAGAACGTCGCCGCGATCGACGCCGACGTCTGGGGCTTTTCGATGCCGCGCATGCTCGGCGTGGAGAACGGCCCGGAGTTGAGCGAGACCAACCAGATGATCCCGCCGTCGGCGCACGGCGTGCGGCTGCTCTCGATGGGCTTCTTCGTGCCCGAGGACCAGGCCGTGATCTGGCGGGGGCCGATGCTGCACAAGGCGCTCGAGCAGTTCCTCACCGACGTCGAGTGGGGCGAACCCGACTACCTCATCATCGACATGCCCCCCGGCACCGGTGACGTCTCGCTCTCGATGAGCCAGTTCCTGCCGCGCGCCGAGGTCGTGATCGTCACGACTCCCCAACCCGCTGCGCAGGCCGTCGCGCAACGCGCCGCGGCGATGGCGGAGAAGGTGGAACTCGACGTCATCGGTGTGGTGGAGAACATGAGTTGGTTCCGCGGCGACGACGGCGTCGCGTACGAGATCTTCGGTCACGGCGGCGGTCAGGAGTTGGCCGACCGGCTCGAGGTCCCGTTGTTCGGCCGGGTGCCGCTCGTGGCCGCACTGCGGGAGGGCGGTGACACCGGGGCTCCGATCGTGGTCACGGATCCGGAATCCGAGGCCGCCCAGGTCTTCATCGGCATGGCCGAGGCGATCGACGCGATCGCCCCCCGCCGGATCTACCGCTCCGAGCTCAAGATCAATTGAGCGCGGCGGCGCGGCCGTTCGCATGTCGCGCCTATCCTGGGGCGTTTCGCGCAGTTCGGGGGGCTCATGCGGCGAGGAATCGTTCTGGTGGCGGTGTCGATGATCGGGCTCGTCCCGATCACCGCGATCGCGTCGGGGACTCCCGGGGGTGCGGCGGTCGGGGGTGGACTCGATTGCAGCAACTGGCGCTACACGGCGGCCGACGAGCCGGCGAACCTGCCGTCGGAGTTCGACCGGAACAACTACAAGCGCACCAGCCTGCGTGACCCGCAGATCCAGAACTCGCCCCACAACCAGTGCGGGCAGAAGGGTGCGGCGGTCGACCTTGCGTGGGGAGTGACCAAGGGACGGCCCGATGTTCGGATCGCGGTCCTCGACTCCGGCATCAAATGGCGCGACGCCAACGCGATGCGTGACCTGGCCGACCGTGCGTACATCAACCGCGGCGAGGTCACGCCGCCGTGCGGGACCGCGAGCGGTGACTGCAACCACGACGGCCGGTTCTCGATCGCCGACTTCGGCGCGATCCCTGACCTGAACGGCAACGGGCTCGCGGATCCCGAGGACCTCATCCTGAACCCGACGTACTCGAACGGCGTGGACAACGACCGGAACGGTTACGTCGACGACATCTCGGGGTGGGACTTCCTCTTCGGCGACAACGACCCGCTCGACACGGTGAATTACGGCCACGGCACCGGTGAGGCCGAGGACTCGACCGCCGCCGACAACGGTGTCGGCAACGTCGGGACGTGTCCCCACTGCACCTTCATCCCGGTCCGGGTGGGCGACTCGTTCATCGCCGACGCCGGCCGCTTCGCCGCGGGTGTCCTCTTCGCCCTCGACTCGCAGGTGGCGGTCGTGCAGGAGGCGCTCGGCGCGATCACGAATCCCCGTCAGGCTCAGCAGGCGATCGACGCCGCGTACAAGCGCGGGGTGCCGGTCATCGCGTCGATGGCCGACGAGGCATCGAAGCATCCGAATCTGCCCGGCTCGCTCGAGCACACGATCACCGTGAACTCGGTCCGGGACACCGACGCACCGCGCAGTTATCTCGCGCTCAACGGCTGCACCAATTACGGGGGCCGCACGTTCCTGTCGATCCCGTCGTCGTCGTGTTCCTCGGAGGCCACGGGCATCATGAGTGGCGTGACCGGACTCCTCGTGAGCGAGGCGCGCGATCGCGGACTGACACTCACGAGCAACGAGATCCAACAGTTGATTCGGTCCAGCGCCGACGACATCGACTTCTCCACCCCGAATGCGGTCGATCCGGCCAACGACTTCCTCAGCGGGGCCACGGTGCGCTACCCGAGCACGCCCGGATGGGATGCCACGCACGGGTACGGACGTCTCAATGCGTACGAGCTGGTGAAGCGGGTCCGGGACGCGCAGATCCCGCCCGAGGCCGACCTCACCAGCCCGAAGTGGTTCTCCGTCCTCCCCACCACCGGCACCGTCAAGATCAAGGGCCACGTCGCCGCGCCACGGGCATCGGGTTACTCGTACCGCGTCGAGTGGGCTGCGGGGCTCCAGCCGCCCGCGTACCCGGGCACGGACACCTGGCACACGGTCGACGGCGAGAACCACCGCACCGAGGCCAAGGACGGCACGCTCGGCACGCTCGACCTCGCGTCGGTCGCCGCCGCGATGGGTGGGGCCCAGGGTCCGCCGGTCGACCTGCACAACGGCCGGTCGCGGGAGGAGAAGTTCAGCGTCCGGCTCCGCGTTGTGGTCACTGCAGAAGGCGGGCCGACCAACGGGTTGCGCGGCGAATCACAGAAGCAGGTCTTCGTCCACGACGACCCGCAGCTGGTCGCGGGCATGCCTCGCCGGGTGGCCGGCAGCGGCACCGCCAGCCCGGTCTTCGCCGACCTCGAACCGGGCGGCGGCCAGGAGATGGTGCTCGCCACTGACGACGGTCGTATCCACGCGTACCGGTCCGACATGAGCGAACTCCCCGGCTTCCCGGTGAAGACCGAAGTGACCGGGTACTGGGTTCGCGGTGCGACGTCGGTGGCCGATGACATCTCGCCGACCCGTGGCGCGGTGATGGTCGGCGCGCCCGTCATCGCGGACCTGACCGGGAACGGCCAACTCGACATCGCCGTCGGAGACCTCGAAGGTCGAGTCCACGCCTGGGATCGCTTCGGTCGCGAACTTCCTGGCTTCGGTGACGTCCACACCAACCCGGCGTTCTCGACCGACTCGGTGACCGCGCAGGATTCCGCGAACCGCACGGAACGCGGGTTCGCGGGTTCTCTCGCGGCGGCCGACCTGGACGGTGACCACATCCCCGAACTGGTCGGGGCCGCGCTCGACCGCCACGTCTACGCCTGGCACGGCGACGGCACGCCGGTGGCCGGTTTCCCGGTGCTCGTGGTCGACCCGACCAAGGTCGCCGCGGTGGATCCGACGACCCACCACGTCACGTTCAAGCCCGATTCCGGGGTGGGCGACGGTGGGGACCTCGTCACCACACCTGCGCTCGCGGATCTCAACGGCGACGGCCGGGCCGAGATCGTGGTGGGCGCGCAGGAGGAGTACGACGAGCCGATGAACGCCCCCGAGTTCGGTGGGCTCCCCGGGACCTCGGGCAACTCCCGGGAGTACGTGATCTCGCCACTCGGTCGCAACGCCACGAACCCGAACCCGAATCCGGCGCACCCGGACGCGCAGGCGTACCTGCCCGGCTGGCCGGTGAAGGTCGGCATGTTCCAGCGCGAGGTGTTGCCGGTGATCGGCAACGGCGTCTCCGCGCAGGCGGCAATCGGTGAACTGGTCCCCTCCCATCCGGGACGGGAGATCGCGTTCTCGGCTGCGGTCGGTCCGATGTACGTCTTCGGCGTCGACGGCAAGTCCGCGCTCGGTCAGGTCGGCGGCAAGGACGTTCCGTTGCACTGGTACGGCGGCCTGACTGCCAACGACGGGAACGGGACGGGGGCGGCGCGCAACTCCGAGGACGTGGGGCTCATGCTCGTCGCGTTCGGCGGACCTGCGGTGGGCAAGATCGGGGCCCGTGACCACCTCGACGTCGCGGCGCCGACCTCGGGGTTGACCCGCCTCTTCGACACGATCTCGCCCGAACTGCAACTCCCGTCCGACGACCAACTCGCGGCGTGGAATCCGGTGACCGGGTCCATGCGACCGGCGTTCCCGCGCGAGACGCCCGACCTCGCGTTCTTCGTCTCGCCCGCGATCGCGGACGTGAACGGCGACGGCAGCCAGGAGGTGATCGCGGGGAACGGCGTCTACACCCTGAGCGCCGTGACCCAGGACGGCACCATCCCGGACGGTTGGCCGAAACTCACCGGTGGTTGGCTCGTCGGGACGCCGAGCCTGGGGGACTGGGACGGCGATGGCACCGCGGAGGTGGCCGTCGTGCGCCGCGACGGCGTGCTGATGGTGTGGCACACGACCGCGAGCGCCAACCGCCTCCGCCAGTGGCCCCGATTCGGACAGAACCTCGCCAACACCGGCGCACGCTGACCTGCCCCGAACGCTTTGGCGTCACACAGCCCGCGTATGGGTAGCTGTGTGACGCAGAACGGTTGACATCGGGGTCGGGTGGGCATACCGCCTACGATCGGCAGCTGTTCACGGGACCGGCGGTCCGCTCCCGACCAACCTTTTCTTCGGAGGCCATTCAGGCATGGAAGTCCGTATCGGTGTCGTCCACACCCCCAAGGAACTCACCATCGAGACCGAGGGTGATGCCGACGCGGTGATCGCCAGCGTCGAAGCCGCGGTCAAGGCCGGCGACGTGTTCGTCTGGCTCGAGGACGGCAAGGGCCGCAAGATCGGCGTGCCGGCCGACAAGGTCGCCTACATCGAGGTCAAGGTCGACGACGCGAGCCGCAAGGTTGGGTTCGGCCGGTAGGCCGATCCGGTCGTCATGGAGCCCGATCTCCTCGGGCGTCGCCTGCTCGTCGTCACCGGCAAGGGTGGCGTCGGCAAGAGCACGGTGGCCGCGGCGCTCGCCCTGGTGGCGGCCGAACGCGGCAAGCGCGTCCTCGTCGTCGACGTCGACGCGAAGGGGACCATCGCCGAGCGGTTCGAGTCCGGGCCGATCGACTTCACCCCGCGTGAAGTCATGCCCGGCGTTTCGCTCATGGCGATGGACACCGAAGCCAGCCTTGCGGAGTACATGCGTCTGAACCTCCGTATCCCGATCATCGGCCGGCTCGGTCCGCTCGCCCGGATGCTCGACTTCGTCGCCACCGCCGCGCCCGGCGTGCGCGAGATCCTCACCATCGGCAAGGTGTGTTGGGAGGTCCGCGAGTCGATCGAGGGGCGGGCCGATTGGGACATCGTCATCGTCGATGCAGCCGCCACCGGTCACGTGATCGCGCAACTCGGCGCGGCCGATGCCATCGGTGAACTGGTGGCGGTCGGCCCCGTGCGGGGCCAGACGCAGTGGATGAGCGAACTCCTCGCCGATCCGGCGATCACCGCGCTCAACGTGGTGACCACGCCCGAGGAGATGCCGGTCGCCGAGACCATCGACCTGGTGGCACGCGCTCGCACGGAGCTGAATGTGCCGCTCGGCGCGGTGATCGTGAACCGGGTGCTGCCCGAGCTGTTCACGCGTGACGACGAAGCAACGTTCGAAGAACTCTCCAGTGAGCCCCGACACAAACGGCTCGTGGACGCGGTCGGTCCCGGTGCGACTTCGGTGTTGGACGCGGCACGCTTGGCGGTGGCCATGCGGCGCAGTCGGGTGGAACACCTCAACCGCCTCCGCCGCGAGGTCGACCTGCCCACGCTGTACCTGCCGTATCTCTTCGCTCGGTCGCAAGGTCGGCGCGAGACCGCGATGGTGGCCGCCGCCCTCGCCGGGGAGATGGGCGTATGAGCGCGCCCAGCCTGGAGTCGTTGCTCGCGACGAAGGAAATCGTGATCTTCTGCGGTTCGGGCGGCGTGGGGAAGACATCCGTCGCCGCCTCCGCTGGGCTCGCCGCCGCGGCGCGCCTCGGAGGCAAGGTGCTCGTGGTCACCGTCGACCCGGCCAAACGCCTGGCCGACGCGCTCGGCGTGGAGAGCATCGGCAACGTCGAGCGCCGGGTCCCGGAGGACGCGTTCGCACGGGCCGGGTTGGAAGCACGGGGCGAGTTGTACGCGGCGATGCTCGACACGAAGCAGAGTTGGGATGCGCTCGTGTTGCGGCACGCGCCGGACGAGGCCACGGCGTACCGCATCCTCGACAACCGTCTGTACGACAACCTCACCGCGCGGTTCGTGCAGAGTCACGACTACGTGGCGATGGAGCGGTTGTTCGAGATCCACCAGACGGGGATGTACGACCTCATCATCGTGGACACGCCGCCGACGCGGAACGCGCTCGACTTCCTCGACGCGCCCGCGCGCATGGCCGAGTTCTTCGGCGGCCGGCTCCTCCGCTGGCTCACGGCGCCGTACCGGGTGGGCGGCCGCCGGGGAGCAAGGCTCATCACCGCGGCGAGCCGACCGTTCTACCAAGTCGCCGACCGCCTGCTCGGCAGCCAGTTCCTCCAGGACATCGCC
>JBBQXR010000205.1:0-6491 GCA_038209455.1 Acidimicrobiia bacterium | reverse complement strand
GATCGGAAATATGTCGCCGGGACGACAAGACCGCCGAATGCCGCGACCAGCGCGACGCCGGCGGAACCGATGACGACGATCGTCACCATCGCCGCAACGAGGCTGGCAGCAATGCTCGCCAGGAGGAACTGGCTCGCGCTCACATCCGCAAGCCCGACGGCGGTCAACCACGACGCGCTGCGGTCGGCGAACGACGTGCGGCGCTTGGCTTCCCGCGTACGGGTCAGCCCGTCGTACACGAGGAACACCCCCAGTGCGAGCAGCAGGACGACCACGACGCTCATCGCAGGACCACCCCGAGATCGATCCCGCGTTCTTCGAAGCGGCTGCGGGCGGTCGGGTACTCGCCGGTCCACGCCAGGGAAGCGCCCGCGCCGGCGAAGATCGCACCGGCGGTGAGGTCGCATCCGTCACCAACCTGCTCGCCGACGCTCAGGATCTCGACCACCTCACGCCCCGTGCTCGACCGCCGACAGAACACCACGAGGTCCACGCACGCGGCCACCATCGCGGCGACGAACCGCCGATCGAGGTTCTCGCCCGCCAACAACGGGAGGGTCGTGAGCTTGCGGAGTGCTTCACGCGCCGAGTTGGCGTGCACCGACGTCATGCCGACGGCACCGCTGTTGAGGGCCAGCAACATGTCGAGCGATTCCGCGCCGCGCACTTCACCGATCACGATGCGGTCGGGCCGCATCCGCAGGGATTCCCGTACGAGATCGCGCAGCGTGATAGCACCTGCACCTTCGAGGTTGGCCTGGCGGCCCTGCATCGCCACCACGTCGGGCCGATCGATCCGGAGTTCGAACACCTCTTCGCAGGTGACGATGCGCTCCTGAGCGGGCACCGCGCCGAGCAAGCAGTTGAGCAGGGTCGTCTTGCCAGCGCCGACGGCGCCCGCGACGACGATCGACAGGCCGGCGCGCACGGAGGCCTCGAGGAACCGGGCCGCGGCGGCCGAGCACGATCCGAGCGCCACGAGTTCGTCACACGACTGCGCACGCAGGCCGACGAACTTTCGGATGTTGACCGACCAATGGTGGGTGATCGGTGGGATCGCAACGTGCAGTCTGCTGCCATCCGGGAGTTGGGCATCGACAAACGGTTGCGCCCGATCGAGGCGGCGACCGGCGCGTGCCAGCATCCGTTCGACCAGCTCTTCCACGTCGCGAGCGTCGAGGACGATCCCCGTCAGCTCGTGCCGACCGTGGCGGGCGACGAACACCCGCCCGGGTTCATTGATCCAGATTTCTTCGATCTCGGGATCTGCCAACAACGGCGTCACGGCGCCGAATCCGACGATCCGTTGATGCAGGAGCTCGACATCGCGGTCCGGGAGCGCGGGGAGCCCACCGTCGAGGTAGCGGTCCCGGTAGTCGCCGACCACCTCGTCGACAAGTGCCCGCAACCGACCGTCGTCGTCCAACGGCAGATCGCGACGCGCCAGGAGCTCGCGCACGTCCCGTTCGACGAGGGTGACCGCCGCGTTCACCTCGACCGTGGTCACGCGACGGCCTCGGCGATCAACGGACGGAGCTCGGTCAGCCAGCGGGACCGGGGTGCGATGTCGTGCAGCGTCCGCCCTTCCCAGACGACCCGATCGAACAGGGGCTCGGCGGGGAGGAACGCCGCGGGTGGTGTGCCCATCCATTCGCTGACCGCGTGGGAACACTCCTGGAGCCGACGACCGGGCCGCGGTGCGTGGTTGAGGATCACGCGCAGGTTGTCGATCGCGGACGGCACCGTGTCGTGCAGATTCGCGTGCGCGACCACCGCCCGACGCAGCCCGACGGGGTCGGCTGAGGCCACCAGCACGACGTCATCGGCGCGTTCCAGCGCGACGGTGGTGACGAGATTGCGACGAAAAGGCACACGGTCGTACGCCAGTTCCTCATCGTGCTCGATCGGCGCCGCGACGTCGACGATCACCAGGTCGTACGCGGCGGTCGCGGCCGCCAGGAGCGCCCGCCAAGCCGCCTCGCGCAGCTCGGGCCACAGCTCCGACCGCGGTAACCCGGCCAAGACATCGAGACCGTGCGGGCCGAGCTGCACCGCGGCTGCGATCTGATCCGTCCAACCGGCACCGGTTCCACGCGCCGCCTGCGCGATCGAGGGCGTCTCTGCGAGCTGGAGGGTCTGCGCGACCGATGCCGACCACACGTCTCCGTCGATCAACAACGTGTTCACTCCCGACCGCGTCGCCTCGATGGCCAGGTGAATCGCCACCGAGGTTCGTCCGGGCGACCCGGCCCCGCTCCAGACTGCGACCATCCGGCCGATTTCCGAACGATCGGAGGGTCGTGGTGACAAGTCGGGATCACCGACCGCGGTGGCTCGGCCTGAGTTCTCCAGTGAAAACAACGCCGTCGCCAGCTCGATTGCCGAAACGTCGACCCCGAGACACACGGCCCCGATCGCCTCGAGCCGCTCGCGCACGCCACCGATTGCGACGACGGCGACCCCCGTCCTCCGCAATGTGGTGACGAGGTCCCGATCGATCCAGGCGAAGCAACCGTCGAGGAGCACCGCGCGGGGAAGGTCGTGGAGCGCGGAGCCGAGCAGATCGCCGTGATCGACACAGCGACGGGCGACCCGGACTCCGAGTCCCGGCTCCTGGAGCGACCGAACCAGACGCAGCTCCCACGCGGCGCCGCCGGCGCACACCAGGACGTCGACCGAGTCGTTCACCGGAGATCCTCGGCCGCGAAGCGGTCTCGGCCGCGACCGTTCAATGCCCCGTGGGCACGAACGACGTCGAGCTCGGCATTGCGGGCGGCGAACGCCACGGCGATTGCGGAATCCGGCTGAACGTCGAGCGTGAGTGCGGTGATCCCGCCGGCGTGTTGGCCGAAGAGCCCGTCGGATCGCAGCACGCCATGCACGACTGCGGCACGCGAAACGGTGACAGTGCGAGCGGCGTCGGTCCCCTTGTCGAACGTCGCGAACACGTCGACCTGATCGCCAGCGCGGATCTCGCCACCGAGAGCATGTTCGGGCGTCACCGGGATCGTGATTTCCCGCCCGGCGGCGGCGCCTGCCCCCAACGCGTCGAGCGACACCGACCCGCCGGCTCGCACCCCGACGCGGAGCGTGCGGCCGAGCGGCGGCCCGGCCGGTCCCGGGCGGACAAGGCCGGCGACCACCTGGTCGTCGCCGCGGAGTTCCGCCACCTTCAGATCGCCCGGCGCAAGGGTGTGCCCGTCGTCGAGATCAACGGCCGCCACGTAGATCTTCGTCGCCGCCGCCGGACCCTTCGTCAGTGCCAGCCCTCCGACGACCGATACGGCGATCAGCACGATCCCACCGACAACTCGCGAATCGAGTGCCGCAGACCGGATCCGGTTCGTCAGCTTCCGAGGCATCGCGCCCGCTCCTTCGTGTCACACATCACGTCGCATACCTTCGGTACGCTCCGCCCATCAACGGGACGCACTCGCCCGCAACCCGACCCGACGGAAGCCAAGCGCATGACGACCGACGATCTGCCTGCTCCGCTCCTCAAACCAGCCGACGTCGCACGCGTCCTCAACGTGACCGTCACGCAGGTGTACACACTCATGCGTTCGGGCGATCTGCCCGCGCTCAAGATCGGCAAAAAGGGCGTGTGGCGGGTGAGTCGCGAGACCCTCGAGGCATACCTCGCCGACCTCGAACGCGATGCCCGACAACGGGGCCCGGTCATTGAGTTAGCTCCCGAGTCAGCCGACTGACCGCGGCGACGCGAACGTCGTGGGTTCGCCGGCTGCGCGCCCGGGCGGTGCCCAACTCGTCGGACACCTCGGCGACCCGCACCCAGTCGTAGCCGACCCGGACGATACGGCCGCGCAGCATCGCGCCGTCGGTCAGCACGATTCCGACGACCTCCCCGACCGGTACGCGGCGGAGCAGCGCTCCGAACCGCAACCCGGCATCGGCCTCGTCGAGGAGTTCCCGCGCCTGCTCTTCATGTTCCATGCGCTCCGCGGCCCTGAGTTCGGCCGTGATCGCATCGAAGTCGTCCATCCCTGACCCCCTGCGCATCTCACCATCCGTGGTAAGAGTTCGCAGAGAGTAGTCACCGGCAAGGCAACAAACTGCGCGGGTCGCCAGATTTCTCCTTGACATGTCCCGTTTCGTTCGGCATGCTGCGCACCTCAAACAGATGATTCCGAAGGATTCTGAATGATTCAGACCTTCCTGTTTCGTGGAGGCCAAGGATGGTCGAAACCGAACGAACACTCCGAGCGATGACCGCGACCGGCGCGCTCGGCATTGCGGTGGTCGGGACGCTCGTCCTCACCTTGGCTGTCGTGTCCGAATGGCGTCGGGTCCGCCGTGTCGACTCCCGTCTGGTCCGAGTCGCTGACCGGATCGTGCCGACCGCCGCCCGCCGCCTCGCGATCGTGCTGGTCGGTTCGCTGTCGGCAGTCACCGTCACGGGCGCAGTGCCGGCATCAGCCGACGATTCGCTGCGCGGCTGGCTGAGCGCATCTACCACGACGACCACTCTCCCGACCACGACAACGCCGACTTCGACCCAAACGGCGCACCCGGTCGAAACGGCGCCCGCGGTCGAACCCGTCCTGCCACCGCGGCCGACCGTCGTCGTCGGGCCTCCACGCGACACAACACCGCGGCCGACCCACCCGGTGCCCACGCGCCCCGCAGAACCATCGCCTGGGGTGCGGGTGATCACGCCGCCGACTTCTCCGGCGCCGAGTGCTCCCCCGGTCGCCGTCCCGTCGCCGACTGCCCCGACGACAGCACCGGTCTCGTATCGCGTCGAGTCCGGCGATTGCCTGTGGTCCATCGCCGCTCGCGTCCTCGGCACCGGCACGCGTGACGCGGACATCGATCGCGGTTGGCGTTCGATCTACGACGCCAATCGGAGCGCGATCGGTACCGATCCGAATCTGATCCATCCCGGGTTGACCCTCGTGATCCCTCCGCTCGTCGCCACTCCCTGACTGCCCCGCCTACCGAAGGAACCGCCGTGACCACCCTGACCTTGACCGCATGGACCGATCCGATCATCGACACCCTCGGCCACGACCCTCGCTCGGAATACGTCGAGCGGTTCTGGCTCCCGACCCTGGGACCGACCAGCGTTCTGCTGTTGCGCCGACTCGCGACCGTCTTCGACCGCAACCCGAGCGGAGTCACCGTCGAGATCGGAGAACTCTCCCAATCCCTCGGGCTCGGTGTCCGCACCGGAACGTCGTCGCCCCTGGCACGGAGTCTCGACCGGCTCACCCAGTTCGAACTCGCGTGTTCGACCGCGCCCCAGGCGTTTGCGGTGCGGCGCAACCTGCCGCCAATCAACCGTCGCCATATGCATCGACTGCCCGAGTCGCTCCAGCGGGAACACGATGAATGGGTCGAGATCCAACTTGCGGATTCACCGCTGGAACACGCACGGCAGCGCGCACGTCGCTCGGCATTCGCCCTCTTCGAGGCCGGCGACGACCTCGATCGGGTCGAGCGGGCGCTGCTGTCCATGGGCTTTCATCCGACGATCTGTCGCGAGAGCGCCGAGTGGGCGTACGAGCGGCACCGGCACGCGTTCGCAGCGCTCGATCCCGAGCCGAACCCGACGCTCGGCCTGGACGACGCCGCCTAGTTCGCGGATGGCGGTGGCGCCCGGTCTCCCTCCCTCCGCTCGGCGCGCCACCGCCATCCGTCTCCCCTCGCGTCCCGCTCGCCCGCAACTACCGTCGGGTGGGTGAGCGGGACGCCTTCTTCGCGCGACGACAACGGTGACGGCCTCGACGCGATCGCGGCGTGGATCCGTGCCGCATGCTCCATCGTGATCCTCACCGGCGCGGGGATCTCGACCGAGTCGGGTATCCCCGACTTCCGCGGCCCCAACGGGGTCTGGACCAAGAACCCCGCGGCGGAGAAGACCGCGACGCTCGAGCACTACGTCGGCGACCCCGAAGTCCGTCGCCGCGCGTGGCAGAACCGTCTCACCTCGGAGATCTGGAACTCCGAACCGAACGACGGGCACCGCGCCGTCGCCGAACTCGCTCACGTCGCCAACGTGCACACGCTCGTCACCCAGAACATCGACGGGCTCCATCACGCTGCGGGCAGCGACCCGGAACGCATGATCGAGATCCACGGGACGGTGCACTTCGCCAAGTGCCTGGCGTGCGCGTGGCGCGGCCCGATGGACGAGACCCTCGATCGGGTGCGCGCCGGTGATCCCGACCCGGTGTGCCTCGAGTGCGGCGGGATGTTGAAGTCGGCCACGATCAGCTTCGGCGAGAACCTGGTGGCGGCGGACCTCGACCGTGCGCAGCGGGCTGCCGCGGAGGCCGACCTGTTCCTCGCGCTCGGGACGTCGCTCGGCGTGTACCCGGCGGCGGCACTGCCCGAGATCGCCCTCCGGGCCGGCGCCCGGCTGGTGATCTTCAACGGCCAAGCGACCCCGTTCGACGGTTACGCCGACGCCGTAAGCCACGCCCCGCTCGGCGAGCTGCTCCCCGAGTTGGTGCGCCGGGTTGGGAATA
>JBBQXR010000204.1:0-6523 GCA_038209455.1 Acidimicrobiia bacterium | reverse complement strand
GTTCGCGGTGACGTGCACGTCGTCGAGCACGAACGCGCAACAGAGGTTCGAGTGCGGCAGGTCGGCGCCGACCGCCGCGCTCCACGGGAAGTACCCGACGCCGAACTCGTTGAAGTCGCGGACCAACACGGTGCGGCCGTCGGCCAGGCGGTACGGGCCGGTGTCCTGATACCCGGCGCGGGTGTCGAAGTAGAGCAGGAAGAGAAAGGACGTGAGCAGCGCGTTGGTCTTGGCGATCTGACGGCGGGTCGCATCGTCGGTCACCGGTACGGCGCCGGCGACGAGCTCGTCGATCACCTCCGGCCCGTACCGGTGGACTGACGGACCCGCGTCGTACGCCTGGTACTCACCGTCGCCGCGGAAGGCGAGCGCGGCGGGCGCCCAAAAATCGAAGATCGTGCCCAGTCGCTCGAGGTCATCGGCCGGGTCGATCATCCCGAACGGCTCCAGCGCCTGGCGGATCACGAGGGGCAGGTTGGCGATGGACCAGAGATGCACCGCGTCGATCTGGTTCCCTGGCCGACGCCCCCGCGCACCCAGCTCCGCGGGCGGGCAGGCGGCCGCGATCGTGCGCATCATCTCGGGGTAGCGACGGTACGCCTCCACGCACGACACCAGGATGTACGCCGTCACCGGGATCAGGGCCGACTCGAGCGCGGTGCGCTCGGCCGTCATCGCACCGGAGATTCGGCCGTGGAACCGCAACCAGTCGTTGACCTCGCGCTGGTCCACGCGTCAGCCCGCAGTGCTCAGGACGCCGGTCGATTCCCGGCAGTCGAGCGACACCGTGGCGCCGTCGGCAGGCATCGCGCCCGTGAGTGCCGTCGCCATGATGCAGGGCACCTGGTACTCGCGGCTGACGATGCCGATATGGCTCGACGGCGTCCCCGACATGCACACCACGGCGGTGAGTTCGTCGAAGATCGGCGCGAGGAACGTGGCCCCGGCGTCCTGCACCCCGGCGATCACACCGTCGGCCCCGCTGTCCATCAGGGCGAGGACGTCGTCGGGCGAATCCAGCATCCGCCAGGCTCCCTCCACCGCATCCGCCGTGAACACCGTGACCCCGGTCCCCAGAACCTCACTCATGCGGGCGGACCCTACCCGCGCGCACCGGCCACGCTTCACGATCGATGCCCATCGCCGGTTCGGGATCGGATACCGGACCGGTAGATTCTTCGGTCGTGGACGAACGGCCCCTGCTCCTGCGCTTGCGCCTCGTCGGCCGGCTCGCGGGCGTCGATCCCGATGCCGGCGCGCGTCTCGTCTCCGACGGCCATGCCACCGTGCGCGGCGAGCGCATCGTCCTCTCCCCCGCTGGTCGCGTCGCCGCGGACGCCGAGTTCCGAGCCGGTGCCGACGAGCACCCGGTGGTCGCGAACGCCTACGAGCACTTCCTCCCCCGCAACGTGGAACTGATCCAGGTCTGCCACGACTGGCAGGTCCGCCCGGGCAACGTGGCGAACGACCACGCCGACACCACCTACGACTGGGGCGTGATCGACCGGCTCGCCGCCATCGATGACCGCGCCGGGCCGGTGGTGCGCCGCTTGGGACGCGACATCGCCGCCTTCGACGGGTATCGGCCCCGGCTGCGCGCGGCCCGTACCCAGGTCGAGGAGGGTGAGCGCGACTGGTTCACCTCCCCGCGGATCGACTCGTACCACACCGTCTGGATGGAACTGCACGAGCACCTGCTCGTCGCATTGGGCATCGAGCGCGGCACCGAAGCGGTCGAAGCATCCTGATGCAACAACGATGGTTCGACGCCGACGGCACGTGGGTCCACACCGTCGAGTGGCAGCCCGAGACCGTCGACCCCGACGCCACGCCTCTGGTCCTCGTCCACGGGCTCGGAGGCAGCACCGTGAACTGGGACCTGGTGGGACCCGAACTCAGTCGACGGCTCGGAGCCCCCGTCACGGCACTCGACCTCCCGGGATTCGGACGCAGCCGGATCTTCGACGGACCGGCCTCCTTCGAGTCGCACCGCCACATCGTCACCACCCTGCTCCGTGACCGCGGTCCGGCCATGCTCGCCGGCAACTCGATGGGCGGTTCGATCTCGGTGTCGCTCGCCGCGCGACACCCCGAGCTCGTGCGGGGGCTCATCCTCGTGAACGCGGCGTACCCGCGGCCCAACGCCAACTTCGACCAACTCGCCCGCACCGCCAAGTTCGCCATGCTCACGTTGCCGCGGATGGCAACCCCGGTCGTGCACGCGCGGGCCCGGCGCATGGGGCCGGAGAAGCACGTCGACGCCACGTTGCAGTTCGTCCTCTCCGAGCCCGAGCTGCTCGATCCCGAAGTGCGGGCCCGGTTGGTCGAGTTGGCGACCGTTCGGACGCAGTACCCGGAGGCGGCGGGTGCTTACGCGCAGAGCGGGGGCACCCTGTTCCGGTACATCGTCACCCGGATGCGATCCGACCTCGACACCGTGCGCGCCCCCACCATGGTCATGCACGGACGTCACGACCGCCTGGTCCCGGTGTCGTTCGCGCGGGCGGTCGCACAGCGGCGGACCCACTGGCAGTACGTCGAACTCGCCGACTGCGGGCACGCACCCCAGCTCGAGGCACCAGGCCGATTCGTCGACCTGGTCAGCCACTGGATCGAACGCGTGCACTCGGGCGGGCGGGCTACCGGACCGATCGCATCGACTCGCCCCGGATCGGGCGACGGCCCACCGGCTTCGGCGCCCTGACGTCGGCCTCCAGGTCGAGGAGCGCGCGCTTGAGCGCGACGCCCGACCCGTACCCACCGCCGTACCCACCGATCCCGTTCGCGGCGACGACACGGTGGCACGGGATGACGAACGGCACCGGATTGCGAGCCATCGTGGACCCCACGGCACGCGCCGCACCCGGCCGGCCGGCGATCTCCGCCAGTTCGCCATAGGTGACGGTCTCGCCGTAGCCGATCTCGGCGCGGAGACTCAGCAGCACATGCTGTTGGAACTCGGAGAGCGAGTCCGGGAGGTCGACGTCGATCTCGAACTCGCGCCGACGACCCGCGAAGTACCCGTCGAACTGGCGCGCCGCTGCCGCGACCCGCCGCGACGTCTTGTCTGCCGCGCGGGGTTGCGACCCACGCGCACCCGAACCATCGACGTCGAACGCCGGCAGGGTGACCCGTTCGAGGCCGCGAGGACCGAGGACGATCTCGATGGCGCCGAACGGCGTGCTCTGGAACCAGGTCGTGACGCCGTCGGTCTGCGTCATCGGCGTCGGCAGTCGCGAGCGGTCAGATCAGGCCGAGCGAGGTGATCTCGTCCCGCTCGGAGACGAGTTCCTCGGTCGTGATCGCGAGCTTGCCCTGCGCGAACTCATCGTGTGCGAGTCCTTCGACCACGCTCCAACCACCGCTGCCGTCCGCCGCCACCGGGAAGCCGTACTGAAGCCCCTCGGGCGTGCCGTACTCGCCGCGGCTGACCACCGCGAGGCTGGCCCAGCCTCCGGCCGCGGGTGCGGTGTGGATGCTGTTCACCGAGTCGATCGCCGCATTGGCTGCCGATGCGGCCGAGGACAGGCCCCGGGCCTCGATGATCGCCGCGCCGCGCTTCTGCACCGTCTCGATGAACGGACCCTGGAGCCACGCAGTGTCGGAGATGACCTCGGTGGCGGGCTTGCCACCGATGCTGGCGTTGGCGAAGTCGGGATACTGCGTGGCGGAGTGATTGCCCCAGATCGTGACGTTGGCGACGTCGGCCACCGGAACGCCGGCCTTCTGCGCGAGCTGGGTCTCGGCGCGGTTCTGGTCGAGGCGGGTCATCGCGAACCACCGGTCGGCGGGCACGTCGGGCGCGTTGCTCCGAGCGATCAGACAGTTGGTGTTGCACGGGTTGCCCACCACGAGGACGCGCACATCGGATGCCGCGTGCGCGTTGATGGCCTGACCTTGGGGCTTGAAGATGCCGCCGTTCACGTTGAGCAGGTCACCACGCTCCATCCCCGCCTTGCGCGGGATGGAACCGACGAGCAATGCCCAGCTCGTCCCGTCGAATGCGGCCTTGAGGTCCGAAGTGGTCTCGATCCCGGCGAGGAGCGGGAACGCACAGTCGTCCAACTCCATGGCGACTCCGCCGAGTGCCTGCATCGCGGGCTCGATCTCGAGCAAGCGGAGTACCACCGGCTGGTCCGGACCGAGGAGCTGACCGGACGCGATGCGGAACAGGATCGCGTAGCCGATCTGACCGGCGGCGCCCGTGACGGTGACGTGAACTGGAGTCTTGGCCATGGGCCGACCCTACCTACCCGACGGGCGGCGTCGCCGAGTCGGAGGCGTCCGAGAGGAGTACTTCACGGGCTTCCCGGAGCTCGGCGATCCGCTCCGCAGCCGCGTCGGCGGAGCCACCCTGATCGGGGTGTGCGACCCGCAACAGACGGCGGAAACGCTTCTGGATGTCGATGCGGTCGAGTCCCATCTCGGCGTGCAGCCCGAGGACCTCCATGGCCCAGCGGCGCTCCGCCGGGACGCCCACCCACGAGCCGGTCTCATTCTCGCTGTACGCGTCCTCCACCGGTCCCATCCCGGCCGTCGGCGGCCGCATGATCGGCAGGCCCTCCACGAGTCGACGGACCACGAATGGCTCGGGGATCACCCCGGGTTGCGCGATGGCGGCCTCGATCGCGCGGACCGCGCGCCGGCGCACACTCGAACCCATCGCTCCGGCGGCCATCACCGCGCCGACCACCTGCGGGCCCGGTGCACCGTGCACGTCGAGCTCCGCGATGAACCGGCCGTCCTCCTCCAGTAATCGGTGGCGCGAGCGGTCGAGCCCGTGGACGTCGGTCTGGAGTCGGTGACGGAGGGCGATGCGAGGCACCGAGATCCCGTGCCGTCCGACGTCGTGGAGGAGTCGGGGCAGTTCGTCGAGTTGGTCGTCCTCGAACCACCCGATGTTCTCGGCCACGACGGCCGCGAGCAGCGCTGCGCCGTACGCCGGCCCCGTCATCGGCAGGTAGAGATCACCGAGCGCGACGCGACGCGTCGGCATGTGCTTGCGCGTGTGGCGCACCACCATCTCGGCCAGGATCACCGTCCGCGTACCTCCGTGAACGAGTTCGGCGCGACCCGCGAAGTCGGATGCCGAACGTGCCCGGTCTTACAGACGGTCCACGATCGCCGAGGCGAACTCCGAACACTTGACCTCGGTGGCGCCTTCCATCTGGCGGGCGAAGTCGTAGGTGACGACCTTGTCGCCGATGGTGGCTTCGAGCGCCCGCACGATGTCGTCGGCCGCGCCCTGCCAACCGAGATGTTCGAACATCATCACGCCCGAGAGCAGGACCGAACCCGGGTTCACCTTGTCCTGGCCCGCGTACTTCGGGGCCGTGCCGTGGGTCGCCTCGAAGATCCCGTGGCCGGTGACGTAGTTGATGTTGCCGCCGGGTGCGATGCCGATGCCGCCGACCTGCGCCGCGAGCGCGTCACTCAGGTAGTCGCCGTTCAGGTTGGTCGTGGCGATCACGTCGAACTCGTCGGGACGCGTGAGCACCTGCTGCAACGTGATGTCGGCGATGGCATCCTTCACCAGGATCTTGTCGCCGGGGTCGCCGCCGCAGTCGTCCCAGCCGACCGCCACATCCGCGAACTCGTCGCGAGTGAGTTCGTAGCCCCACTTCATGAACGCGCCCTCGGTGAACTTCTGGATGTTGCCCTTGTGCACGATCGTCACGCTTTTGCGGTTCTTGCGCACCGCGTATTCGATCGACGCGCGGATCAGGCGCTTGGAACCGGTCTCGGAGATCGGCTTGATGCCGATGCCGGAGTCGGCCCGGATGTCCCAGCCCATTTCGTCCTTGAGCATCTCGATGAGGCGCTTCGCCTCGGGCGTGCCCTCCTCGACCTCGAGGCCGGCGTAGATGTCTTCAGTGTTCTCGCGGAAGATCACCATGTCGACCTTCTCGGGGTGCTTCACCGGCGACGGCACCCCCGTGAACCACCGCACCGGACGCAGGCACACGTACAGGTCGAGGATCTGACGCAGCGCGACGTTGAGCGAGCGGATCCCGCCACCGATCGGCGTGGTCAGGGGACCCTTGATCCCGATGAGGAGATCCCGGAACGCGTCGACGGTCGCCTCCGGCAACCAGTCGCCGGTCTCGTCGAACGCCTTCTGGCCCGCGAGTACCTCGGTCCACCCGATGCGCTTGCCGTGTTTGGCTGCAGCGGCGTCCATGACCAGCTGCGCCGCCGGCCAGCTGTCGACGCCGGTGCCGTCACCCTCGATGAACGGGATGATCGGCTCGTCGGGCACGTTGAGCGATCCGTCGGCGTTCTGCGTGATCTTCTCGGGCATCGGATTCCTTTGGTTCGAGTCGGAAGGTTCAGTGGTCGGAAGCGCGGGTGTTCCGTCGTCAGGCGGTGAGCGCGACGACGAGGAGCGTGAGGGCGAAGACAAGGACGACCGCCCCGATCATTGCGTAGATCGTCGCACCCGGGAACGGGCTCGGACGATCCGGGCCGAAGTCGGCGGTGAGGCCGCACTCGGGACACCGATCGTCCGGCGACTTCTCGTATC
>JBBQXR010000203.1:0-6544 GCA_038209455.1 Acidimicrobiia bacterium | reverse complement strand
TTACGTGCGGTTCGTCACGGTCTTACGCACGCCCCGCATCAGGGCCGTCATGAGCAACCAATCCGCTTCCCAGCCTCGGTCCCCCAGCCGTTCCGGCCGCCGCATCGCCCATCGATCGAGGATCGCCAGCGCAGCGTTGAGTGTGGTGGCGACCGTGACCCTCGGTGCGTGCATGGCCGCCGCGTCGGCCTCCGCCACCTCCAAGACCGCGACCACGGCCGCCGTGGCCGCGAGTAGGAACTCGACCACGGCGGCCACCTCGGCCACCTCGGCAGCTGTGGCCACTTCGGCCACTTCGGCCACGACGAGTTCCACGACGACCACCGCCCCGGCCACCGACTCGTCGAGCACGAACTACGCGGCGACGGCAGGGTCGACGACGGGATCGTCGAACTCCAACACGTCGTCGCAGGCGAGCTGACGATGGAATCCTTCGTCGATCGGTTCGCCGCCATGGGGACCCAGGTCGAAGTCATGGTCGTCGACTCCGAGCCCGTACTCCTGGGACGGGTCCGGGACCGGATCGCCGAGCTCGAGCGCCGGTGGAGTCGCTTCCTGCCGGACAGTGAGGTCTCCCGCCTCAACGCGGCCGACGGCGCGACCCTCACGGTGTCGCCCGCCACGGTTCTGCTCCTCACCCGGGCGGCCGAAGGTTTCGAACTCACCCAAGGTCGCTTCGATCCGTACCAGCTCGACGCGCTGGAGCGGGTCGGGTACCGCACGACGTTCGCGCAGATCGGACAGCCGACGGTCGAGGCCGTCGATACCGATGTGCCGACCGCGACCGGTGCGATCGGTCGGGTCCACCTTCCGGTGGCCGACGCCGAATCCGGCCGGGTCACCTTCCCGCGCGGACTTCGTTTCGACCCGGGCGGGATCGGCAAGGGACTCGCCGCCGACATCGTCGCCGCCGAGTTGCGTGATGCCGGTGCCGCAGGGGTGTGCGTGAACATCGGCGGCGACGTCCGCGTCTCCGGCACCGCTCCGGATGCGGGCGGTTGGGTCGTCGCGATCCGCGACCGCGAATCGGATGAGCCGGTCGCCCGGTTGGCCATCACCGAAGGCGGGATCGCCACGACCTCGCGGTCCCGTCGTCAGTGGGAATCGGCTGACGGCGACCACTACCACCATGTGATCGATCCCGCGACCGGCACCAGTGCCCGGACGCCGGTGGTCTTCGCCACCGCGGTCGCGTCGGAGGCCTGGCAGGCGGAGGTGCTGAGCAAGGTCGCGTTTCTCGACCGGATCGCCGGCGTCGAGTTCGCCGAATCCCTGGGTGCCACCGCGATGGTCGCGACCGCCGACAGTGTGATCACCGGCCGCGGTTGGGCACGGTACGAGCGAGTCATGGAGGACGCGCGATGAGTCACCTGTTCTGGTACACCGCCCGCGCCGGCGGCATCGTCGCGTGGGCACTGACCGCGGCATCGGTCATCTGGGGCCTCTGGCTCTCCGGCCGCATCCGGCCGTTCGGTGCCCGCCCCGCGTGGATTCTCGACCTGCACCGCTTCCTCGGTGCGTTGGCGACGATCTTCGTCGGCGTTCACGTCGGCGCGATCCTGCTCGACACCTACACCAACTTCGGTCTGTCCGACGTGCTCGTGCCGTTTGCCGCGAGTTGGCACCCGCTCGCGGTGGCCTGGGGGGTCGTCGGGCTCTACGTGATGCTGGCCGTCGAGTTGACGTCCCTGGCCCGCAAGCACCTCCCGCACCAACTGTGGCGACGGATCCACGTGATGGCACTGCCGCTCTACATCTTCGCCACGATCCACTTCGTGGCTGCGGGGACCGATGCGTCGAACCCGATCTCGCTCGCGGCCATCGGCGTGGCCACCGCGGCGGTCGCGATGCTCTTCACCCGCCGGATGCAGGAGATGCGCGAGCGCGAAGCGCGCAAGGGTGACCGAGTTCCGGTGCGGACGGCGGCTCGAGTGGCGACACCGGCCGCCCGACCGGCCGAGACCTTCGTGCCCGCGAGGCCTCGGCGGATCCCGCAGCGCACTCATCGGTAATTGACGACGCGGCGATGCCGGCATGCGGCAGGCTGCTGCGATGTCGAGTGCGTTCCAACGCGATTCCGCCGTTACCGCCGACCCTGAGGTCGCGGGTCGTCATCACGCGCACCTGCCGATGAGTTGGGCCGCGCCCACCGTGCCCCAGGGCGGGATCTCGCTCGCCGCGGTGGTCCGCGCGATGCACGCCGAACTGGCCAATGAGGACATGCCCCTCCGGTCGGTGTCGTGTGTCTTCGCCGCGCCGGTCGAGGCGGGTGACGCGGAGATCGACGTGGAGGTGCTGCGCCGCGGCCGATCCGTGGCGCAGGTGTCGGCCACGATGCGGACTCCGGGTCGCGCCGCGGGCCTGACCGCGATCGCCGTCTTCGGTTCGTCACGTCCGGGGTTCGAGTTCACCGACCTGACCGTCCCCGAGTTCCCCGACCCGACGACGCTGCCGAGCTTCCGGGACCCGCTGCCCGAGGGCGTCGACATCGGACCGGCGTTCCCGATCTGGGCCAACCACATCGAGGGGCGTCCGATCGTCGGCCACCCGCCGTGGGAGCACTACGAGCCCACCACCAGTGAGCGCCAAACCTTCCAGCGCTTCGACGAACCGCCCCGGCTCGACGACGGGACCATCGACCCGCTCGCGTTCGTGTGCCTGTGCGACACGATGCCCGGCGCGGTCGGCGAACGGATGGGCCCGGACCACGTCCCTTGGTACGGACCGAGTGCCGATCTCACCGTCCACATCACCGGAGTCGCGCGGTCCGAGTGGATCCTGATGCGGAACCGCGCGCGGTGCGCCGCCGACGGATACGCATCGGTCGAGATCGAGCTGTGGGATCCGGAGACCGGGCTCGTCGCGTACGGAACGCAGACGATGATCTTTACCTTTTCCGAGGGTCCGCCCGAGGGCGAGGGCCGCTTCCCGGCGGACATCAGGCGCCGGCGAGCCACCGAGCGGGAACGCGCCGAGGCCTAGAGTCCGACGCGCATGGTGGACATCCCGATCGAACTCGGACGGAGCGGGGGCACGGCCACCGTCGCCCGGTTGCCCGTCGACCGACCGCCGACCGCACCACCCTCGTTCCACGTCCTGTCCAAGCCGACCGGGCCTATCTGCAACCTCGACTGCACGTACTGCTTCTTTCTCGAGAAGGAAGCGCTGTACCCGGGTGACCGGTTCCGGATGACCGACGACGTGATGCACGCGTACATCCGTCAGGTCATCGAGTCGCAGCTCGCGCCGGAGATCACGATCGCGTGGCAGGGTGGCGAACCCACGCTGATGGGCCTCGATTTCTTCCGGCGCGCGGTGGCCTACGCCGAGGAATGCGCGGGTCCGGGTCAGACGCTGCACCACACCATCCAGACCAACGGCACGCTGCTGACCGAGGACTGGTGTGAGTTCCTGCGCGAGAAGCGGTTCCTCGTCGGCATCAGCATCGACGGCCCCGACTCGCTCCACGACGTCTATCGCGTCGACAAGCAGGGTCGGCCCACCTTTGCCCGGGTGCGGTCCGGCCTGGACCTCCTCACACGCGCGGGCGTCGAGTGGAACGTGCTGTGCACCGTGCACGCGGCCAATCAGGCGTACCCGCTCGAGGTGTACCGGTACATCCGTGACGACCTCGGCGCCACGTTCGTGCAGTTCATCCCGATCGTGGAGCGGGTGGAGGAGGGTGAGGACGCCCTGACGGAGCGGTCGGTGGATCCTGCGGCGTGGGGTCGGTTCCTCCGCGCGGTCTTCGACGAGTGGGTGCGTCACGACGTGGGCGACGTGTTCGTCCAGATGTTCGATGCTGCGCTGGCGTCGTGGTACGGCGCCCCCGCCGCGCTGTGCATTTTCGCCGAGACCTGCGGCAACGCGGTCGCGCTCGAACACAACGGCGATCTGTATTCCTGCGACCACTTCGTCGATCCTGAGCACCTCCTCGGCAACATCACCCAGACCCATATGGTCGAGTTGATGGCGTCGCCGCGCCAACGCGAGTTCGGAACCGCGAAGCGCGATTCGCTCCCGCGTCAGTGTCGGGAGTGTCCGGTGTTGTTCGCGTGTCGGGGCGAGTGTCCGAAGAACCGGGTCGCCCGTACCGTCGATGACGAGGCCGGACTCAACCACCTGTGCGCGGGATACCTCGACTTCTTCACCCACATCGACGGGGTCATGCGCCTGATGACCGAGACGCTCCGCCGCGGTGGCCATGCGGGTGAGGTCATGACCCGCTTCGCAGCTGCCGGCCGCAACGATCCGTGCCCGTGCGGGAGCGGCCGTAAGACCAAGCACTGCCACGGCTGAATCGGAGCGAACGCCGTCGGGGTTGCCTCAATGGTTGGCGGGCAGCGACACGGTGACCCGGCTCAGTTGTTGGGGCTGCACCGACGCGCAGCGGGTGTCGGGCGTGTCGACGTGCAGTTCCAACCGGTTGATGCCTGGTCGGAGTCGCAGCCGGACGAGTCGCGGTCCGGTCATCGGAATGGTGAGGTGGCGGCCCCGGAGACGCGCCCATCCGACCGGCTTCACGTTCGGTTTGGGGACGAACTCGATCCGGGTGGCCGCGTCGACCGCGTTGCGCCACGGGTTCACGATGAGCGCGGTGGCGTGCGCGCAGATGGGCTTGGCCTCGCCCCGATCACGGATCGGGTCGACGTCGCTCGCCAGGAACACCTGCGGCGCGTCGAGCAGCCGGCGGGCGATGCGGTGGCGCTGCACGGTGGTGGTCCCCGCGAGCAACGTCGCACGTGCGTGGCGGATGTCCCATGCGAGCTGACCGTGATGGTCGTCTGCGATCGGTGGTCCCAACAACGCCGTGAGGTGGTGGACGCGCGCGGGTGCACGACGCTTGGCGTACCCATCTTGGTTCAACGTGATCGCGTCGAAGCCGAGCGCGGCCAGGCCGCGTACCAGCGACGCGGTCGACCGGTTGGCCGCCGGCCACTGCCACTCGCCGCTCCGGCCACGTATGCCGCCGGCGCTCCAGCGCAGCGTGCGGGAGTGCAGGTAACCGGTCTTGATCTCGTCGTGAGCCGACATCGATTGGATCGAGCCGTGCTCCGGGAAGTCGGTGACCGGCAGTTGGAACACCATGGCGTCGGTCGGCAGCGCGTGTTCGAGTCGATCGACGAACCGCTGATTGCGGTACCAGAGGTCGGCGCGGGCGGCCGGGTTCGGCATCATCGCCGGCGACGCCTGATCCAGGATGCCGACGACGAGCACCACGGCGCAGATGGTGACCCACACGGCGCGGTGACCGGAGTTGCCCGGTCGCACGATCCGCACCCGCACCCGATCAAGTAACCGACCGAAGACCACGATGCCGGCGAATGCCATGACGATCGCGATCCGGGACCAGGCCCGCACTCCGCTCAACCCGACGAGTTCGAACGCGCGACTTAATCCACCACCGACGCCGACGACGAGGATGACGAGCATCAGGACACCGATGCGCGCCTCGAAGTTCCAGCCGCGCGGCCCCCGGCGCCGGACGACGTGCCGGACAAGGGTGAGGAATCCGATGACGAAACCGATGCCGGCCGCGAGTCCGAGCATGGCGGTGCCCAGACCCGGCTGGCTCGGGGCGTAGAGGTGATCGGCGAGCCAAGCGAACGGTGGGAACCGGTGCGCGGTCACCGGGCTCAACAGCTCGACGATCCGAAGCGGGTAGTCCTCGGAAATCCCGAGGCGACGGTCGGGCACCCCGAGCAGGTTCGTGGCGTGCTGCGCGCGGTAGAGGAGCGTGGAAAGGTTCGCCAGCGCCGACACGGCGAGGCCGGTGACCGCGAACACGGCCGTCACCACCAGACGACCGAAGCCGCGACCAGCGAGGACGGTGATCACTGCGCAGATGGCGACGAGGGTGAGGAGGAATGCCAGGTAATAGATCCCGGTGACCGCGATCAGCGCGATCCCGAGCAGCATCCAGCGCATTCGCCACCAGGTGGCTCGGTGCCGGAGCGCAGCCGGCGCGGGGAGATCGCGGTCGGGGCCGAGGGTGCGGAGGCACAGCAGGACGACGATCGGGATCCCGACGTAGAACGCAAGGTTCTCGTGTCCGGCGCCGTTGCGGAAGTGGTACGGCGCGAGGGAGAACAGCGTCGCGCCGACCAGCGCAGCCGACCACGAGACCCGCAACTTGCGCAGCACCGGGAAGGCAACGATCGCGGTGAGCGGGAACGTCAGCAGCCAGAAGAGGTTGAAGGTGAGCGGGACGTCGCCCGTGACGTCCACGATCCCCTTCTTGATCGTGTACGCGAGGATGTCGCCACCCATCGGCCATTCGGCCCAGTGCTGCGCGAACGGTGCGTCGAGCTTCGGGTTGGTCGAGAACCAGCCGTGCTCGTGCACGTTCTTGATGAGCATCAGGTCGAGGGTCGCGTCCTCCTCGTCGTCGCCCTGCAGATGCGCGTATTGGAACGGCACGTGGAGCGGTTGGTCCCAGAGATGTGCGAGGAGGCCGACTGCGATGCTCGAGAAGAGCGCCGCCAACAGGGCACCGGCAATCAGGCTTCGGGAACGGGGCCTGCTACCCGAGGTTGGTTCGATA